>CAZXWB010000410.1:0-1813 GCA_964644395.1 uncultured Hyphomonadaceae bacterium
GCGCAGGCGACGCTTCCCGCTGACCAGATGGAGAAACGTCCGCCCACGCTTTCGGGCATATGGAGGATTTTCACATCCGCCGCGTCGGCCCAGTTGCGTGCGCGGTCGGGATTGGCGGTCACCAGCGCGGCATGGCGGGTCCAGTCCGCCCCCAGCTCGGCGCGCAGCCAGTCGCGCACGCGGTCGATATTATACAACGTCTCCTCGGTGCCGAAGGATTTCGACACGCCGACGACGAATGTCGTTGCCGGGTCCAGTCCCGCCAGTTCGAAGGCGAGGTCCTCAGGGTCGATATTGGCCACAAACCGGACCTGTGGCGCGGTGCGCAGGACCGGGCGCAGGGCATCGACGAGCAGGCGCGGGCCGAAGTCCGATCCGCCGATGCCGATATGAAGCAGGGTCTCCACCGGCCTGGCGGTGACGCCGTACAGCCGGCTCGCATGGATCTCGCCGCCAAAGACATCGGAAGCGATGGCCGCGGCGCGGACCTCCTCGGCCTGCGGGTTCGATGAGGGCTCGGCCAGGCGCTGGGCCCAGTGCAGGGCCGGGCGGTCCTCGGAGGCGTTGACATGGTCACCGGCGAAGAGGCGCTGGATGGCGTTTTCGAGGCCGGCGGTTTCAGCGAGATCGTGGAGCGCGGTGGTCGCCGGGCCGTCGAGCCAGTGCCTGGAGAGGTCAGCCGACCAGTCCCCGGCCGACAGGCGGTTCTGTCCGGCGCGGGCGGTGGCGAGCGCCGGAAGCGAGGCAGTCTTGAGGCGTTCAGCCTCCTTGCGGATCGTGTCGAACATGATGGCCCCCTTTGGAAATGAATTCGGTCTCACGGCGCCCAATAGACCGACAGGCGTTCGCCGAGAAGAGCGTCGAGACGGTGAACGGGATAATCGGCGGAGCGGTCCTCGAAGACCTCGCGCTTGTCCTTGCCGGTGATGAGCAGGAGCGCACGCCGGGACCTGCGGACCGCATTGGCCGTCAGGGTCATGCGCGCGGTGTGCTCACCCGTCACCGGGCTCGGCCTCGCCTCGATGGCCGCCACCGACACGTCATGGGCCGGGTCGATGGCCCGTTCCAGACCGTCCGCGCCGGGAAACCAGGACAGGGTGTGGCCGTCCGGGCCCATGCCGAGGACAAGCATGTCGGCCGGCATGAGCCGGTTATAGCGCGCGGCGGTATCGGCCAGGCCAGCGGCGGGGTCAGGGGCGGCGTTGTACATGGGGTGAAACACCGCCGATTCCGGTCGCCCCGAGAGCAGCGTCGCGGCGACAAGGCCGGCATTGGAGGCGTCATGTTCGCCGGGCACCCAGCGTTCATCGGCCAGGCCCACATCGACCAGGGACCAGTCCAGGCCGCAGCGCGAGAGTTCTCTGTAAAGCGGCCCCGGCGTCGAGCCGCCGGAACACATGAGCGTCGCCCGGCCGCCGCGCGCCAGCCCTTCGGCCAGGGCGGCGCAGGTCGCGGTGGCGGCGGCGTCAATCAGCCCGTCGCGGGTGTCGAATACTTCCATGGTCGCGCGCTCCTGCCAGCTTTGGCCTGCCGGTGAAACGCGCTTGCAGGAGAGAGGTCAAGTGCAGTGGCCGGATCGCGACCGTCGGGCCCTGTGCCCAGGGCAACGGGCCTGGCTGAAACAACCGCCCCTTGCCATTGTCGCAACAGCCGATTATGTCGCGCTCCCAATGGTGATGCGGCCCCGGCGCGGGCCGCATCTTGTTATGGTCTTGAGGCGTTGCCGCGTTGCGCGCCAGCCGAATGAGGAGATGCTCCATGGCGAAGGAGAAGTTTGAGCGCAACAAGCCGCATGTGAACATCGGCACGGTGG
>CAZXWB010000411.1:0-1811 GCA_964644395.1 uncultured Hyphomonadaceae bacterium
ATCATCCTCGGCTTCCTGCAAAATCGCCTCGCTGGCCTCTCCGCCCAGCACCGGTTCCTTGCCGACTTCCAGCATCACCGGCACGGCGAAGGGGCTGATCTTGTCCAGCGCGCGGTGGTCGATCTTGCCGCGCACGCGCATCAGCATGTCTGACAGGCGGCGGATGTCGAGGAGGCCCGTGGCGGCGTCCTCGCGCGCGGCCTGCATCAATATGTGGCCGGGCTCATGCTCGCGCAGCACGTCATAGATGAGGTCTGTGGAGAAGGTGACCTGCCGGCCGGTCTTCTCCTGGCCCGGAAAGCGCCGCGCGATGAGGCCCGAGATCAGCGCGCAATTGCGAAACGTGCGCTTCATCAGGGCGCTCTCGGCCAGCCAGTCCTCAAGGTCATCGCCGAGCATGTCGGGGTCGAACAGGGCGCCCACGTCCAGCGCGCCGGGATCATCGAGGCTCCAGACCGCCATGGCATATTCGCTGGCGACGAAGCCGAGCGGCTTGATGCCGGCCCGCTCCATGCGCCGGGTCGCCAGCATGCCGAGGGTCTGGTGCGCCAGGCGCCCCTCGAAGGGATAGGCGACGAGATAGTGGCGACCCGCGCGCGGGAAGGTCTCGACCAGGAGATGGTCCGGCGGCGGGATGGAGGAGCGGGCGCGCTGCACGGCGAACCATTCCTGCACAGGCTCCGGCAGCGCGCTCCACTGGGCCGGATCGTGGATCATCTGGCGCACGCGGGAGGCCAGGAAGGTCGAGAGGGGGAACTTGCCGCCGGCATAATAGGGGATGGCCGGGTCGCTGGCGGCGGAATTGGTCACAAGGGCGTCGGTCTCCTGGATGCCGAGGAAGGCGAGGATCTCGCCGGCAAACAGGAAGGTGTCGCCGGGGCTGAGGGTTGAGAGGAAGTATTCCTCGATCTCTCCGAGCTTGCGGCCGGGCCGGATTGTGCGCTTGTCGCCGGGGGCTTTGCCGCCGATGAATTGCGCCTTGCGCACCGACAGGGTGGGCGCCTCGATGATGGCGCCGACATTCATCCGGTGCTGCTGGGCATCGCGGGGCGTGCGCGCGCGCCATGTCCCGTCGGGAAGGCGCACGATGCGGCGGAACCGGTCATAGGATTTCAGGGCATAGCCGCCGGTGGCGACGAAATCGACCAGCCGCTCCCAGAGCTCCCAGTCCACATGGGCATAAGGCGCAGCGCGGCGGACTTCCTCATATAGGGCATCGAGGCGGAACCCCGCCCCGCAGGCGCGGCCCATGATGTGCTGGGCGAGGATGTCGAGCGCGCCCCTTTCGCGCTGTTCTCCGTCCAGTTCGCCCGCCTCAACGGCGGCCTCGGCGGCGCGGCATTCGAGCACTTCGAACCGGTTGGTGGGCACGAGCATGGCCTGGCTGGCCTCGTCCATGCGGTGATTGGCGCGCCCGATGCGCTGGATGAGGCGGGCCGAGCCCTTGGGCGCGCCCATCTGGATGACAAGGTCCACCTCGCCCCAGTCGATGCCGAGATCGAGGGTGGAGGTGCACACCACGGCCTTGAGGCTGCCGGCGGACATGGCTGCCTCGACCTTGCGGCGCTGCTCCTTGCTGAGTGAGCCATGGTGCAGCGCGATGGGGAGGTTGTCGTCATTGATGCGCCAGAGCTCCTGGAAAAGAAGCTCGGCCTGGCTGCGCGTGTTGACGAAGACGAGGGCCGTGCGGGCGGTCTTGATGCGCTCATAGACCTCGCCCACGGCGAAGCGCCCTGAATGGCCCGACCAGGGGATGCGCTCCTTCGAGACGAGGATGTCGATATTGGCGCGCGCCCCGCCCGCTGCGTGGA
>CAZXWB010000412.1:0-1810 GCA_964644395.1 uncultured Hyphomonadaceae bacterium
GGACAAGACGTTCCGCATCGACCCCATCGCCTGCGAGGGCTGCGGCGTCTGCGCGTGGTTCTGCCCGGAAAATGCCATCGAGTTCGCCCCGGCCGTCAATGGCGAGTGGTATGTCTCGGACACGCGCCATGGCCCGATGGTGCACGCCAGGCTGGGCATCGCCGAGGAGAACTCCGGCAAGCTCGTCAGCACCGTTCGCAAGGAGGCCGGGGCGATCGCCCGGCAACGCGGGCTGGGCCTGGTGCTGATCGACGGGTCGCCTGGTATCGGCTGTCCGGTGATCGCATCCATCACCGGTGCGGACATGGTGTTGATCGTCACCGAGCCAACGCTCAGCGGCCTGCACGACCTCGGCCGGGTGGCCGATGTGGCCCGGCACTTCGAGATTGCCGGGATGGTGTGCGTCAACAAGTGGGACCTCAACCCGGACATAGCCAGCGAGATCGAGCGCCATGCTCAAGAGCGGGGTCTGGCTGTGGCGGGTCGCGTTCGATACGACCGGACAGTAACCGAGGCCCAGATCCGCAAGAAGTCGGTTGTCGAGTATCAGCAGGATGGCTGCGCAGGAGACATTCGGCAGGTCTGGATGGTCGTCCACGGTGAATTGAGCAAGGTCCATGCGAATGGGTGATCAGAAATCAAAGGAAACACGCCGAGGGCCCGCCCTGGTCCTCGGGATTGCCGGCTCTGCCCGCAAACAGGGAAACTCCGCTGCCTTGCTGCGACGAGTGCTGGATGGCCTGAATGGCGAGTTCAGAACGGAACTCGTGTTTCTCGCGGACATCGATGTCCGCCCCTGTACCGGGTGTCACTACTGCCAGACGAACGGCGCATGTTGCATCGAGGACGGGATGGCGGCGCTCTATCCGAGATTATTCGAGGCCGACGTGATCCTGCTGGCATCCCCGGCGTATATGGGCGGAATCGCCTCGCGCATGCAGGCGTTCATGGAGAGAACCTGGCCGCTGCGCAAGGGGAGGTTGGCAGGCAAGATTGGAAGTTACATCCTGACGGGAAGACGGCGGATCGGCATGGCCACCGGTCTGATGGAGGAGTACTTCACTCGTGTGAGGATGACCAAGTTGCCGGGAATCCTTGGCTTTGCTTTTGAGTCAGGTGAGATCAAACAGGACCGCGAAGCAATGACCCAAGCCGAGGGACTTGCTGTAAACGTGCGTCGCCTTCTGAACGTGACCAACGGAGGAAATGGCAAACATCAGAAGCGTGTGACCTCGCCGACCTCCAGACAGGCACAGTGATGCAGAAAGTCTCCACGATCCGGCAAAAATGAACGCAAAACCCACATCATCTCGTCGCACTGCATGCATCTGCTGCAACGGAGAGCTGCGCGGAGTTGCTCGGGCAAGGAAGCTTGCGGCCGGTGCGAACATGCTCATCGCCGCAGATGGAGGAGCCGAGTACGTCCACACGCTCGGCCTGAAGCCGCACGCCATCATTGGCGACATGGATTCCCTTCGCGATGACCCTTGGCCGGAAGACGAAGACATCCAGCGAGTAAGGCTGTCGCCGGACAAGGACAAGTGTGATGGCGAGTTGGCCGTTGAGTGGGCCTTTGAGCATGGCTGCAACAAGGTGCTGCTCCTGGCTGCTTTGGGTGGACGCGTAGACCAGGCGCTGGGTAACTGTGCCCTTTTGATGCGTTATCCGACGCGGTCGGCGCTCTGGGATGACGGCATTCTGGCCGTGGCAATCAGCGCGGGGCAAGAGTCGGTTCTGCCCGTGGCTGCCAGAGCGGCGGTGTCCATCATCTCGTTTCAGCCGGGCACGCTCATTCACACCGAGGGCCTGA
>CAZXWB010000413.1:0-1808 GCA_964644395.1 uncultured Hyphomonadaceae bacterium
CTCGGCGCCGACTATCGCATGCACGATCCCGAGGACTGGGAGCGCGAGATCATCCTCGAATTCAGCGCGAAATCGGGCGATTCGCCCTTGATTGGCCTCGTCGTTGAGTGCTTCGGCGGCATTTGCGGGCAGGTGGCAGTGCTGTTTCGCTCAGGTGCACGGGTTCAGGTGTTCGAGAGCGACGGGTCCGAACAGTCGGCCATGGAGCAGGCGCTTGAGGCTGCGGGGCACAGGGTGGCGTCGGGCGACATGCCCTTCCTTGAGCGCGGTGTCTTCCAATTCGACGACCGCGCAAACATGCGCCGCGCCTTCGCGCTTGCCCGGCGGAACCTTGGCCAGACCGGCGAGAACCCGTCGGTCGGCTGTGTCCTGATCGATGGTCACGAGGTCATCGCCCAGGCTGTCACCGCCGAGGGCGGTCGCCCCCATGCCGAGGAACAGGCCCTGCTCTTTGCCGGTGAATTCGCCGAGGGCGCGAGCGCCTATGTGACGCTGGAGCCCTGCCGGGAACGTTCTTCCGATACGCCGTCCTGCTCCACACACCTGATCAGCGCGGGCGTTGCGCGCGTGGTCTACGCCGCCGATGATCCCCATCCCAATGGTGCAGGCGGCGCAGACCGGTTGCGTGCCGCGGGGGTTGAGGTGTTGAAGCTCGATATGCCGGAGCAGGTTGAGGCGCTCTACGGAGACTGGATGGGGTCTCCGTGACGCGATCCTCCCCCACGAATGTGGGGGAGAGCCTGCCCCGGAACGGGTCCGGGGTGGCCTGTGGCCCGGCAGGGCCGCAGGTCGGAGGGGGAGCGAAGGAGGAGACATCGCATGCCCCCTCCGTCACGAGCGCTATGCGCTCGCGCCACCTCCCCCACTGCGTGGTGGAGGAAAGAGTCACCGCCGCGCCACCTCGAACAAATACAAAAGCGTCCGCTGCCGCGAACTGAAATTGTCGTCCGAGATCAGCGCGATGAGAAGGCTGCCATCATCGCGCTCGCGCACGGCAATGCCCTCGAAATTGTCCACGTTGAGCGGCGCTTCGAGATAGGCCAGTTGCTGGCTCAGCCCCGTCGGTATGCCGCTCCCGTCGAGTTCAGACTGCGAAATCGCGATCTTGTTGCCCACGCCTGGGGCATAGAAGCGGTGCACGGTGTAGAGCCAGTCGCCATGCCTGTCTGACCCGGTCACACTCAGCAGGCCGGGCGTCTCGATGCGGGCGGTGAGATCGGGCGCGCCTGTGTCGATGACCGGCCCGAAGGGCGAATTGCCATCATTCTCCTCGATCGAGACCAGCAATTCCCCGCCGGGAGCGATGCTGAGCCCCTCAGCACCCTTGTTCTCGCCGAGCATGCCGGAGATGCCTGCAGGCGCGCGCGACCAGCGCGCAAGCTCCACGCCCCGCGCCGCTGCCCCGCAGCCCTCAAGGTCAAAGCCCAGCACGCGGTGGTCGCGTTCGAAACTGACAAGCGCCAGGCCGTCACCGGTCAGCGCGAGCCCTTCAGCGTCGCGTTCCGACTTGCCTTCGAGATACGTTCCGTCGCGCCCGTACATCTCGCCGATGCGGGCCGTGGAGGCCGTGGCGAGCGTTTCCGCGTCGAGGCCGATCCAGACAAACGCCCCCATGTCCGAGACCGCTACAAGATTGCCCGAGCGCGTGAAGTCCAGCCCCGAAAGCCCGCCCAACCGCGGATCGGGAGAGTTGAGGTGGTAGCCCTTGAGGAAGGTCGCACCGTCAAGCGTCGCTGGTCCGTCATCGGAAAGTTGCACAGGGCGCGAGGCAAGCGGCACCTCGACACCGAGCATGAAGGACGCCTCTT
>CAZXWB010000414.1:0-1807 GCA_964644395.1 uncultured Hyphomonadaceae bacterium
TTGACAAGATTCGGCAGGGCTGGCGGTCACAGCACTGGCGCTGGCCGAGCATTCAAGAGCAGGTGCAGCCGGCGCGGGTGCGGCTCATCATGCCGATGGTGAGTCTGATGCCGGAGGAAACGGTGGCGGAGTTGCGGCAGCGGTTCGGGGCGAAGTTCGGCAAGCTCAGCGAGGATGAGGTCCAGGCAGTGGTAACAGCGTGTGTGGAGGGGCAGGTGTCCAACGCTCGGATGCGGGAGATCACGAACAAACATGCGGCGGACTTGACACGTGTGCTGCAAGGTCTTGTCCAGACAGGGTTTTTGACGCAAGATGGCCAGAAGCGGTGGGCGACGTACCGGCTACGGGAAGCGGATGTTCGGAAAACGACCGGGTCCCGACATTCGGCTTCCGACTCCACACACAAGGGGCAGGACTCCGCACACAAGGCCGACTCCACACACAACGGCGGCTGGGACTCGTCACGGATGCTAGAGGACATGGTGCCGGCGGATTTGCAGCGACTGAAGCAGGTTGCGCTACCAGCCCAGATGTCCGGGCGGCTACCCCCGGCTGAAACACGGCGGCTGATCACGGAGCTTTGCCGCGAACGCTTCCTGACCGCAGCGCACCTCGGCAACCTTATGAATCGCAGTCCCGAGGCACTGCGAGGTCGATTCCTCAAGCCGATGGTGGATGAGCGCGTTCTGCGTCTTCGTTTTCCCGATAAGCCTAACCGTCCAGACCAGGCGTACACCGCCACCCAGCCCCGTTCGAAGGATCATCACCATGCCCGTAGACCACAAAGAGATAGCCTTGGAAGCCGCTATTGAGCACCACCTGACAACGGCAGGCGGGTACGTCAGCGGCGACCGCGACGGGTTCGATCCGCACCGGGCGATCTTCCCGGCGGCGATTTGCCAGGAGGTGGTGTAATGGCCAAGCGCGGGCTACAGCCGAAGTTCACGATCACCAACGCCATCACTGCGGCGTTGACGCGGATAGAGCGTGCCCGTGGATTCCTGGAGGCGGCGACGCTCTCCGAGGATTGGGTACGGGCGATGGGCGAGCGGGCGCTGGTGCTCGAAGCGCATCACACGACGCACATCGAGGGCACGCAACTGACGCTGGACCAGGCCGAGCGACTCATGAAGGGCGAGTCGGTGCCCGAGGCCGACCCGGACGACGCGCGGGAACTGCTGAACTATCGCCGGGCGTTCGAGTTCGTCTCGGAATACCTCGACAGCGGATCGCCGATCACCGAAGGGCTGGTCCGCGAGATTCATAAGCGGCTGGTCGAGGGTGTGCGCGGCGGCAGCGCCACGCCGGGCCAGTACCGCAAGGTGCAGAACTACGTGGTGAACGGGGCCACCGGCCAGACGGTCTACACCCCGCCGCCCGCGCATGATGTCCCGGCCTTGATGGCGGAGATGGTAACGTGGCTGAACGGCCCCGGCCAGGTGCATCCGGTGCTGGTCAGCGGCGTGGCGCAGTTCCAGCTTGTGCATATCCATCCGTTCCTGGACGGCAATGGGCGGACATCGCGGCTGCTGTCGACGCTGTGCCTGTACCGAGCGGGCTACGACTTTAAGCGGCTGTTCACGATCAGCGAGTACTACGACCGCGACCGGGCGGCGTTCTACGCGGCGATTCAGGGCGTGCGCGATGGCGGGATGGACCTGACCGGGTGGCTGGAATACTTCGTTCAGGGACTGGCCACGCAGCTTGGCGAAGTCCGCCAGCGCGGCGAACGGGCCATTCAGCGGGACATTATGGCCAAGGAGCACGGGCTGAGTGAACGCCAGGTCAAGGCTCTGGGGCACGTGAT
>CAZXWB010000415.1:0-1807 GCA_964644395.1 uncultured Hyphomonadaceae bacterium
ACCAACGGCCGGACCGCTTCCCCCAATTCCATCAACCCCTGCACCGCCAGCCCGGACACCTCCGCATCCAGGTCTCCCGCCGCCCGCAACAGCGGCGGGACGCAGCGCTCGTTGCGCACGCGGGTCAAGGCCGCCACCGCACGCCGCCGGTCCGTCGCCCGCTCCGACTCTAACAGCCGCACCGAACGTTCCGCCACCACCTCGCGCGTCGCATCCGCCACCCCCTGCCCTTCCTCCACGCACCACCAGGCCAGCCAGGGATTGACCTGTGCCAGCTCGCGCGCCAGCCGGTCGGCGTCATCGACCAGTCCCGCCAACTGCACAAAGGTCTCCATCCACCAATCATCCGCCGCCAGCGCTGCCAGTCCACCTTCCTGACCCCTCCATAGCCGCCCGGCCGTTCGTCGTAACCGCGCCCAGCCGCTCAACGCCCATTCCTGTTCCGCCAACGCTTGCAACGCCTGCGCCGCGAAATGCTCCTGTACCGTCTGGTGCGGCGCGAACCATACCTGCTCCTCTCCCGCCAGCAGACCGTGCCGGGCACAGGCCCCAACCACGTTTTCGGCCAGGGTTATGTCATCCCCCCACCTCCGGGCCACCACCGCGACCGCCTCTTCACGCCGGCAAGACAGGCGTTGCACCCGTCCCAGGTGATAAGCCAGCGTTTCCAAAGCCGCTTGCTTGACCCACAGCGGGATCTCGACGTCCAACCGCCGCTCGGTGTCGCGGCGCAACATGCGCGTCACGAAACGCGCGTACAGCTCCCCCCGGTTACCGGGCAGCGCTTCTCCGGCCACGCCCGCCTCTTTGATCAGCCACAGCAGCAGGGGCGTGCGCGCCAATTCCTGCAAGCGGGGGTCTAGCCGATCATAGAGCGCCGCGCCGCGTTCGGACAGGTGCGCGACCAGGTAGGCCTGCGCCTGCGCGTCGCTGATGGGCTGGACGACCACGGCCTGCCCCATCTCTGTCCGCAGCCGGCGCCACAGCTCGTCCTGGCTGCGGCTGGTCAGCACGACCGGGTGTCGCGGATGGGCCGCCATCCAGCGCACCAGCTCGGCGACCAGCCGGTCACGATAATCGGGCGGCACCTCGTTCAAACCGTCGAACAGGAAACAGCAACGCACCCCGCCCACCTGAAGAAAGGCGTTCAGCGCCCGTTCGTCGTCCAGCCGCAAGTGTCCCGTTTTCTGCAAAAAGGCGCGCACCCATTCCGCCAGCGGCGTGCCGGCGTAATGAAATAGCCGGATTAACACCGGCACGGTTGGTTCCGGCCCCTCACACAACTCCCAGGCCAGCTTTTCCAGAGCCACCGTCTTGCCCGTGCCTGGCTCCCCCAGCACCAGCAGTCGATCGGCGGCGTGCAGCAACCGCAGCAGATTCTGACGCGGCCCCAGTTGCCCGGTCTGGTAAGGCGAGGCCTGGATAGGCAGCGCCGCGCCCTCCTCCTGGATATAGACCGCCATCCCGCCCCATCGTTTCTGTGTCTCCACCTCCAACTGCGCACGCAAGGCTGCCCGGTGGCGGTGCACAGCTTCTATGGTAGGAACCTGGACCTGGACACCCTGGTAGATGACGTTCTCAGCATAGACCTTGTCCCGGCCAACGAAATCGCCGCCGCCGGTGTCCACGCCACCCGCCACGTGCGCTCCGCCCTCAGTGCGGATGGCACATCCGGTAGATGCACCACCGGCCTCCCAGGCCGGCAAAGCCGCATACAGCGCTGCCACGTCCCACCCCTCATCGAGCGGCGTTCGCAGCGTGTCCAGCAACTTTTCTAGTTCACCGCGACGGGCCAAGTAGAGGATCA
>CAZXWB010000416.1:0-1806 GCA_964644395.1 uncultured Hyphomonadaceae bacterium
GCCCATGTGCCCCCTGCCCGGTGAGCGCGCGCCATTCCTTCAGGCTGAGGCGCCAGACCCGGTCCGGCGCCAGTCCCATGCGAAGGCCCGCGCGCAGCATCTCGTCCCAGGGCAGGAGGCTCATCGAAGCGCGCTCGAAAAGGCTTCGCCGACGGCCCTGGCCGCGGCGTTCAGGTCGACCTGCCGGGCGGCAATGTCACCGACAGCGCCTGTCCATCCGCCACCGCGCATCAGCGCCGCCAGCACGATGAGCAAATCCGCCGCGGACAACCGCTTCAGGCGGGCCTGCAGCTCCGCAAGCGTGTCGCAGCCGAGCGCCGATTCCATCTCCGCCAGCGCGCCGAGGGTGAGGCAGAGCACATAAGCCTCTCCACCCACTTCAAGCGTCACTTCACCGCGCGCGCCGTTCATCAGCTGATCTCCGCAAAGCTGATGAGGCCCGCGCTTTCGAGCGCAAGCTCCATGGTGGCCTCGCCATCATGGGCGCCGCCATATTTCAGCTCGCTGACAATGAAGGCACCGACGAGCCGCCCGAAATCCGGCAGGACGAGTTCCGCACTCACCGCCTCGCCAGCAAAGAAGATCTCGCGCAGGCGTGCGTCGGAAGCGGCGTCCTTGAAAACGCCGGCGCCCTTCACACTGACCGATTTCACGCCCGCACCGGCGATCATCTCCCGCCAGCCCTCGGGGCTGTCAGCCGCCGTCGCGTCGGCGGCGGGGGACTTCAGGGTGAAGCTCTTGGTGCGGATGCCTGCCACGGTGACGAAGCCTTCGGGACTTGCGCCATCGCCCAGGCGGATCAGGACATCACGTCCGGCCTGTCCACTCATGTCTGGGTCCTTTCGAGGATGAAGCGCGCCCGCACGATGCCGCGGAAGCGCTTGAGGTTGGCGGCGCGCAGCACATCGGCATACGTGACAAGCGAGAAGACGATGTGGTGGCCGGGCACGCTCACCGGTGCGGCCTCGATGGCGTGGCGCAGGGCCTGGACCGCGCGCACCGCCTCGATCCGTCCGCCATGGCGCGAAAACACGGCGAAGGAGAACACATGCTCCGAAGCCGCCACGTCGCTTGCGCCCGCAGGACGAACCTCGTGGCGCTCGAGCACCGCATAGGGGTAGGCGAGATCCTCGCCGTCCTCGTCCAGCACCCGCGCCACGGGCCCGAAATACGCCGTGACCCCGGCATCGGCCCGGACCGCTGACAGAAGCGCTTCCTGCAGATCGCCGGCCGCGCCGGTCGCCATGATCGGCGCGCTCATAGCCGCATCTCCCGCCAGGGCTTCAGGAGTTCCGCCATGCGCGGAGAAATGACGGGCACATTGCCATCGCGCTCGTTGTAAAGCTCGGTGACAAGCAGCTTCACCGCCAGCACCAGGTCTTCCGGCACATCCTCGGCGGCGCCGAAGCCCACCGTGTAGGTGATGGCGAGGTCCTGGCCCGCCCGCGCGCCGCTCGCGCCGGGCTTCCGGCAGACCGTGGCCGGGCGTCCGAACTCCAGGGTGAAGTCGCCCGTGATGTCGGTGCCATCAGCGGAAATCGAGACGAGCGCTGTCACAGGCGACGGGCGCAGATGCACCGCGAACCCGTTCCAGTCCGGCAGGTCGAGCCGCAGCGTGCGCGTGAGCAGGGCAAGACCCGTATCGATCTCGACCCGCGCCGTGGCGGCGTCGATGAGGTCGGTCACAAGGGCGTCCTCGGCCCCATGGCCGATGCGCGCATGCGCCTTCGCCGCGTCAAGCGCCACAACGCGCCCGACCGCCGGCGTGACGGTGGTTGTTTTCATGGTGTTGGTCCTGGTGATTCA
>CAZXWB010000417.1:0-1806 GCA_964644395.1 uncultured Hyphomonadaceae bacterium
GTCAGCGCGGAGAACCCGAACCGCTTCCCTGAGCCGATCACCGCGCAGGACTATCTGATGGAGCGTTTAAGGGAGATTGGGTTGGTGAAGAGCTGAGAGGCTTCGGGTCTCGCTCCTTCACCGCTAGAGCGGGGGAGGTGGCGCGAGCGCGAAAGCGCTCGTGACGGAGGCGGCCAGCGGAGGCTGCAACCTTGTTCCTCCTCCGGCCGGCGACCCTGACGGGCCGCCGTCCACCCCGGATCACGTCCGGGGCAGGCTCTCCCCCAGATACGTGGGGGAGGGAAGACCTCAGTCCTCCCCCGTCACCTTCCCCCGGCTCGCCTTGACCTCACTGCGGCGGGCCTTGGCCTTGAGCCGTCGCTCGACGCTGCCGCGTGTGGGGCGTGTGGCGATGCGGCGTTTGCGCGGGGTGAGGGCACGGTCGAGGAGTTCCTTCAGCCGGGTCCGGGCGCGCAGGCGGTTCTGGAGCTGGGAGCGGGTCTCGCTGACATTCAGGATCAGGTCGCCCTCCCTGGTCAGACGCGACCTCAAGGCCCGCTCGAGGCGCGCCTTCACGCCCGCATCCAAGCTGGATGCCGGCAGGTTCCAGCGCAGTTCAACGCTTGTGGCCACCTTGTTCACGTTCTGCCCGCCCGGCCCCTGGCTTGTGGAAAAGCTCTCCACCAGTTCCCAGGCCGGCACGCGGTGACCACCGCGGATTTCGAGATCCTGTTTCAGGTCTTCCATGACGGGCCTTCCTCGTCAGCCTCCCTGGGCACAGGTGCGGGCTGATAGGGCAAACGTCCAGCCCGGGCGCTCCGCGTTGTGGGTGTTAACGCAGCGTTCAGGCAGAGTTCAGGCCGGGGACGCCAATCTGTGGACTGAGTATTCCGGCACCCTGGCGGTGCCCCGCCCCTGACAGGCGCCCTGCCCCTTCCGCAGGACCCGAGCCCGGCAGGCGGCCAGACAGAAAGGACGCCGCCCATGCGCATCGTCAAACCCGTCACAGGCCTCATCTCCGCCATCGCCCTCGCGGCCACCAGCTTCGCCCCCGCCGCCCAGGCCGACCAGCGCGGACAGCGCGGCGATGAATTGCGGGGCGATCGCGGCGAGCGCGGCGGTTTCCGCGGCAAGCGTGGCGGCGAGTTCAAGGGTCGGCGCGGCGGTCGCGATGCCCGCGGCCAGCGCGGTGACCGTCGGGGCGATCGGTTTGCGCGCGCCAAGGTGGATGGCTTCCTCGGCGGCCGGGACGTTCGCCGCCCGCGCGAACCGATACCCTCAAGCGACCCTTACCGCGCGCGTGATTTCGGCAAGAAGCGTGGGCGCGGCAAGGGTTATGGCAAGGGCCGTGGCTATGACCGTGGCGGCTATCGCGGCTATCGCAAGGGTTACCGAAAAGGATATCGCAAGGGGTATCGCAAGGGTTATTCCCGGCCCTACTTCCGCGCGCACCGACCCTACTACAAGCGCTATGTGCCGCGCAGAGGCTATGTCCCCCCGCGCTTTCACAGCCCGAGATATTATGCGCCGAAGCGCTATGTCGCGCCGCGCCGCTTCCACCGTCCGGTCTATCGCAGCTATGGCCACCGCTACCGTGTGGGCCACTATTACCGCTACCATCCGCGCACGATCATCATCACCGATTACCGCCGCTACGGCCTGTATGCCCCGCCGCGTGGTTATCACTGGGTCCGCGACAGCGACTCCGGGGACGTGATCCTCGCCTCGGTCGCCACCGGGGCCATTATCGGCCTCGCCGTCGGCCTGCTGAGCGGCTACTGAGCCCCGTCGCCCCCGGCGTCGTTCCATTAGCGCTCAAAGCAGAAA
>CAZXWB010000418.1:0-1803 GCA_964644395.1 uncultured Hyphomonadaceae bacterium
GCGGTGTCCCAGTAGCGGTTCATCACACGACTGGCCCCGCCCGCCTCGCCGACCCGAATGAGGTCCATGAGCAGGAAGGCGAGATCATAGAGCACGTCCGTCGTGGCGAGCCGCGCGTCGAATTCCAGCGCGTCGAACGGCGTCGGCTTTCCCCTGAACAGGCAGATATTGCGGAGGTGGAGGTCGCCATGGGTGCGCCGCACCCGCCCGGCGCGCCGGCGGGCCTCGATCAGGCCATCAAGCGGTGTCAGATCGTGATCGAGCGCCTCGAACAGGTCAGGCTCGCCGGGCAGCAGCCCGATCTCGGCCGCGCCATGGGCCTCGGTGCGGCGCAGGTCCCGGAGGATGGCGCGATAATCGGCAGTGTGTCCGGCATTCCCGACCGGCTCGCAGGCAGCATGGGCAGCGGCGATCACATCGGCCGTCTCCTCGAGCAGGCTGGGTGTCAGCCGCCCGGCCCGGGCCATTTCGTCGAACTGGTCTGACTGGTCGAAACGCTGCATCTCCACCAGCCAGTCGACAAGCTCGCCCGTCCCGCCGCCGAGGCGGAAGCGCCCGGCCCCGAGCCGCCGGATATCGCGGACTCCGAGATACATGTCGCCGGCAAAGCGGCGATTGACCTCGATTTCGGCTGCGCAGGCGGCCCGGCGCTGCTCCAGCGTGGAAAAATCCACGAAGGGCAGCTGCACCGCGCGCTTCAGCTTGAAGGCCCGCGTCGGGGTGAGGAAAACGTGGCTGATATGGGTGTCAATGCGACGCGCCACGGGCCCGACACCCTCGACCGCGCCCGCTTCAAGCGCCGCGACGCATTCGGCTTGGGAGGCTTCGCTCATGGCGGCTCAGGGCAATGGTTCCGGCCGGCCCGGCACCATGTCGCGATAGGCCCGCCAACTGGCCAGGCCCAGTACCGGGAAGATGACAATCAGGCCGATACAGGCGGTGAGCACGCCGATGAGGCTGAGCGCGACAATCAGGAACGCCCAGAACAGGAGCGGGCCGAAATTCTTGAACACGGCGCGGAAGCTCGTGGCCGTGGCGATGAAGATGTCGGACTTGCGATCAAGCAGCATCGGCGCTGAGACCACGACGAAACAGAAGGCCACAAAGGCAATCGCCCCGCCGACAAGCGTGCCCCAGACTGTCATGGACTGGCCCTCGGGGTCGGTGAAGGCGAAGACCAGGAACGCCTCGACCGTCTCATGGGAGCGGAAGGTGGACAGGCCGTAGATCACCGAGGCCGAACGCGTCCAGAGCAGGTAGACGAGGAAGAGCGCCAGGCCGAGGACCGCAAGATTGCCCGCCGAGGCCGTCTTCACGAAGAGCATCTGCGACAGCCTTGGCCGGACCCCCGATTCCAGTTGGCGACCGACCTCGTAAAGCCCCATGGCCAGCATGGGCGCGATGAAGAAAAACCCACCGGTGAGCACCATCACCCAGTCGGCATGGCCCGAAAACAGCACCCCGCCGACAATGGCGAAGCTGACCAACGCGAGCCCCAGCCCGTAGATCAGGCATGGCCCCAGGGCGCGCCTGAAATCCGCCCAGCCGCCGCCGAGCCAGGCCAGCGGCGCGCGAAAGTCCACCTTCGCCACGTCCGGCAGGCGTTCGGGCGCGGTATTGTCTGAAAAGTCCGGGTCCGCCATATCTGTGCTCCCTTTGGGGCGACGGTCTCTGGCCGCCTGCCCTTCAAAGGACGCAGGATGACGCGTTCGGCGCGCTTTGGTAAGTCCGCAATGTTCCGGAGGCGCGGCTTCGCGGCTCCGTCAGCCCATCAAGCTCAGGCCACAGCCTCCATGCGCGCGA
>CAZXWB010000419.1:0-1802 GCA_964644395.1 uncultured Hyphomonadaceae bacterium
AAGGAACTCAAGGGCCGGATCAGTTCCGTCAAATCGACGCGGAAGATCACAAAGGCCATGCAGCTCGTCTCTGCGGCGAAGCTGAAGCGCGCCCAGGATGCGGCTGAGCAGTCCAAGCCCTATTCAATACGCATGGCGGCTGTGATCGCCAACCTGACCGCCTCCATGGGTGAGGATGGCCAGGGGCCGGAACTGCTCACGGGAACGGGCTCTGACGACAAGCAACTCGTGGTGGTCGTGACCTCGGAACGCGGCCTGTGCGGCGGCTTCAACTCTTCAGTGGTGAAGCAGGCGAAACGGCTGGTCGATGAGCTGATCATGGCCGACAAGAAGGTCCAGATCATCACCGTCGGCAAGAAGGGCCGCGAACAGCTCGGTCGCGAATATGGCGATCTCTTCCTCGACCATGTCGATACATCCGAGGCGAAGACATCCGAGGCTTTGGCGTCACTGGCCCAGTCGCTGGGCGAAGAGCTGACGAACCGTTTCGAGCTCGGCGAGTTCGACAAGGTCACCCTGATCCATTCGGAATTCCGCAGCGTGCTGAGCCAGGTGCCGGTGAACAAGGGCCTGATCCCGGCAGAGGCGCCCGACGATGCCGAAACCATCGACCTGAAGGGCGCCATCTACACCTATGAGCCCGGCGAGGAGGCCATCCTCGAAGCGCTCTTGCCGCGTTACCTGAACACGCAGATCCTGTCGGCGCTGCTGGAAAGTGCCGCCGGCGAACAGGCCGCGCGCATGACCGCCATGGACAATGCCACGCGCAATGCCGGCGACATGATCGACAGTTTGAGCCTGCAGTACAACCGCGCCCGCCAAGCGCAGATCACCAAGGAGCTGATCGAGATCATCTCCGGTGCAGAAGCGCTGTAAGGGAACCCGGCCATGTCGTTCTGGATCTACGAAAATTTCAGGTCAAAGCGGGTGCGCATCCACCGCAACACCTGCCGTTATTGCAATGACGGACAGGGTGTGGGTGGCAATCCCGACAATGATGATGACAAGTGGCATGGTCCCTTCGAGACCTACGACGCCGCCGACATGATCGCCCAGAGCCTCGGTCACAAGGACACGCGGCCCTGCGGCGTCTGCAAGCCCGATGTCGCCATGGCTGATCCTGAGCCAGAACCGGACGCGGAAGCCTCGCCGACCGTGGCGGCAAGCCCGGCCGCAACCACGGCGGCTGCAGCACCTGTCGAGGACAAGGCCCCCGCCATCGCGGCTGCGGCCCCTGTCCCTGCATCAACCGCTTCAGCGCCGGCGACCGTCAAGGCCGCAAGCGGCGCCAGCCAGACGAAACCGAAAACAACCAGCACCGCCGGAGGGCGTTCGAAAATGAGCACATCAGCCAACGTCAAGGGTCGCATCTCGCAGGTCATCGGCGCCGTCGTCGACGTCGAGTTCGACGGTCACCTGCCATCCATCCTCAACGCGCTTGAGACCGAGAACAATGGCAACCGCCTCGTCCTCGAAGTGGCCCAGCACCTGGGCCAGAACACGGTGCGCACCATCGCCATGGACTCCACCGAGGGCCTCGTGCGCGGCCACGAAGTGACCGATACCGGCGAACCGATCCAGGTTCCCGTGGGTCCGGGCACGCTGGGGCGCATCATGAACGTGATCGGCGAACCAATCGATGAGCGCGGCCCCGTGGACAGCGATATCAGCCGCTCCATCCACCAGCCGGCTCCGGAATTCGTCGACCAGGCGACCGAGGCGGAAATCCTCGTGACGGGGATCAAGGTGATCGACCTGCTCTGCCCCTATGCCAAGGGCGGCAAGATCGGCCTGTTCGGCGG
>CAZXWB010000420.1:0-1800 GCA_964644395.1 uncultured Hyphomonadaceae bacterium
GCACCCAGTGGACCCCGCCGGAGGGCGTTCCGGTCAAGCCCTACTACACCGCCGCTGACACCGCGGGGCTCGATTTCCTCGATGACTTCCCGGGCATTGCGCCGTTCCATCGCGGGCCCTATCCGACCATGTACCCCCAGCGGCCCTGGACGCTCCGGCAATATGCCGGCTTCTCCACGGCCGAGGATTCCAATGCCTTCTACCGTCGCAACCTCGCGGCCGGGCAGAAGGGCCTGTCGGTCGCCTTCGATCTCGCCACGCATCGCGGCTATGACAGCGACCATCCCCGCGTCGTCGGCGATGTCGGCATGGCGGGCGTGGCGATCGATTCCATCTACGATATGCGCACGCTCTTCTCCGGCATCCCGCTCGACAAGATGAGCGTTTCCATGACCATGAACGGAGCCGTCCTGCCCGTCATGGCGCTCTACATCGTGGCGGCGGAGGAACAGGGCGTCAGCGCCGACAAGCTGACCGGGACCATCCAGAACGACATCCTGAAGGAGTTCATGGTCCGCAACACCTATATCTATCCGCCCCAGCCGAGCATGCGGATCATTTCCGACATTTTCGCCTACACCTCGTCGAACATGCCGCGCTTCAACTCGATCTCGATCAGCGGCTATCACATGCAGGAGGCCGGCGCGACGAACGACCTCGAACTGGCCTACACCATCGCCGACGGGATCGAATACCTCCGCGCAGGCGTCGCCGCGGGGCTCGACGTGGACACGTTTGCGCCGCGGCTGTCATTCTTCTGGGCCATCGGCATGAACACCTTCATGGAGGTGGCGAAGATGCGCGCGGCGCGGCTCCTGTGGGCCAATCTGGTGCAGAAGGAATTCGCGCCGAAAGAGAGCAAGTCGCTGTCGCTGCGCACCCATTCCCAGACCTCGGGCTGGTCGCTCACCGCCCAGGACGTCTACAACAATGTCATCCGCACCTGTCTGGAGGCCATCGCCGCCACGGGCGGGCAGACCCAGTCGCTGCACACCAATTCCTTCGACGAGGCGCTCGCCCTGCCGACGGATTTCTCCGCCAGGATTTCGCGCAACACCCAGCTCTTCCTGCAGGAAGAGGCCGGCGCCTGCCAGTCCATCGATCCCTGGGGCGGCAGCTATTATGTCGAGCGCCTGACCCATGATCTGGCCAGGCGCGCCATGACCCATATCGAGGAGGTCGAGGCGCTGGGCGGCATGGCGAAGGCCATCGAGGAGGGCCTGCCCAAGCTGCGCATCGAGGAGGCCGCCGCCCGGACCCAGGCCGCCATCGATTCCCGGGCCCAGACCGTGGTGGGCGTGAACAGTTTCCCCCTCGACGTGGACGAGGACGTGCCGGTGCTGACCGTCGACAATGCCGAGGTGCGCCGGTTGCAGCTCGACAAGCTCTCGCGACTGAGGGCGGAACGCGACGAGGCCACGCTCGGATCGGCGCTGGACGCCATTACCCACGCCGCAGAGACTGGTGAGGGCAATCTGCTGGCGCTCGCCGTCGATGCCGCGCGCGCCAAGGCCACGGTGGGCGAGATTTCCGAGGCCGTCGAGAAAGTCACCGGTCGACACAAGGCGAAGATCCGCATGATTTCAGGCGTCTATGGTGACGGCGTGAATCAGGACGCGAAAGCGCAAGTCGCCCGAGCCCGCGCTGAAGCCTATGCCTCACACAAGGGCCGCAAGCCGAAAATCTATATCGCGAAAATGGGCCAGGACGGACATGACCGGGGCCAGAAGGTGGTCGCCTCGGCGCTTGCCGACCTTGGCTGGGACGTGGTCGTCGGCCCGCTCTTCGAGACCCCGGAAG
>CAZXWB010000421.1:0-1796 GCA_964644395.1 uncultured Hyphomonadaceae bacterium
ATGTTGGCATGTCGTTGTTTTTATTCCTTGATTACCTTTATAATATTACTTTGCCAATCAGAGGGATATAACCGTAAAAAATAAATCCCAGGAGTTTCTGGTAGCTGATGTGAAAACTCTGACATTCCCGTGATTTGTTTGGATTGAACCAACTCTCCTATTGCATTGAAAACTTGTAGTTTCAAAGCACTAACTTGCTTATTTATTGAGATAGAAACTTGTCCCTTAGTGGGATTAGGATAAACCCTTATATTAAAAGACTGATCAGCTATTTGCGAAATAGAAAGGGTTGGGTCGTCCAATGAGAGCGATACAATGGCGCCATCACGATTGCTTAATTGGTCAGTATCAATAATATTTCCTGAAAAATCTACCTGACCATTGTATTCTATATCAAGATAAACCGTACTGCCCGACCTACTGATTTCACCGAAACGACCCGTATAGCAATCATCAGGCAAGCTTACCAAATTTAAACTTCCGTCAGAATTATATTGCATGAAAGCTGGCCATTTCTCAGTACTACCGGTTTGTATAATGGTATCTGGTCCATTAGTCTGAAAGTAAGCATTACCAATGATGCTAATTCCTCCAATAACCCCTCCATCAGGTCCAGTAACTACTTCACCACCAGTAATATTTTCAACTGAAGATATTTGTCTCAGCCATAATGAATTTCCTAAACTATCTGTTTTCCAAATAAATAAGTCGGCTTCGCCTAAAGAAGTTAGTTGTTGCCCTTCAAAGTTTACAGATTGCGATAGAGGTCCAACGAGATAGACTTCCAGCTGATCGTTCGTAGTAATGCCTTTACAAAGTTCTACTCCGTTTCCACCCCAACTTTTATACCAACGTAGCTCTCCATTTGGTGTCCAACTGCTAACATAAGCATCACGAAGTCCAACGTAATTTAATGAAAAGGAGTCTGAAGGTGCGATAATTGCGTTAGGTCCCACAAAGTCTCCACCCAGATATGAATTGCCCACAGCATCTATATAAACAGACTTGGCTCTTGCCAAGCCAGCTCCTTGTACTGAGCGTACCCATTCCACAGTTCCATCTGATGTAATAGAAATAAGATAAGCATCTTGAGAACCTGTATTAGGAAAACTGAACGAACCCGCACTAAATACACCTTCTGACTGGGCACCAACAACGATTCGGTCATTGACACCCACCGAAACCTCGTTGCCTCCATCATCACTGCTTCCCCCCATTTGCTTAGCCCAAATTATATTACCATTCGGATTAAATTTAAGAACCATCATATCAGTTCCTCCTAAAGCTGATAAGGTAATCGTGTCAAAGGTTACTGTACCTTCAAAATAACCGCTGAGGATAATATTTCCTTGTGAATCACAATCTGCGTCAAATACATTATCATTTCCTGTACTACCGTATTGTTTAGTCCAGATCATATTTCCATCAATATCATATTTTGTGAACATAATATCTGGCAAACCAGCACTGATTAATGGTAAGTTTACACCTTCAATTTCAACAGACTGCTCAAACTTACCACTGATGTATACATTACCCGCAGCATCAGAAGCTACGGCATCAATTTCTTCCTCATTCGTTGGTCCGTTCAGCTGTCTGGTCCAGTTCCATGTGGTACTTTGAGCGTTTATAAGTTGAAAACTAGTTAATAGAAATAATAAAACAGACATTATATGTTTCATAACAGAGTCGTTTTTTTTAGTTAGATTCTTCAGAGATGCATAGGTTTAGTTTAATAATAATTTTTGCTGATCCCATTTCTGTTTTTAGTTGATCCTGACCAATGAATGCCAACG
>CAZXWB010000422.1:0-1793 GCA_964644395.1 uncultured Hyphomonadaceae bacterium
CCGGCGAGCATGGCCCCGATCAGGCAGGCGCGCCGGGCCTCGAGGTCAGACCCGTCGACCACCGCACAGGGCAGGTGGGCATGCAGCATGGCGAGCGCCTGGCGGGCGAGCGTGTCGCTCAGCGGGTTCTTCCTGTGCGCCGAAGTGTAGGCCTCGATCGCGTGCACCATGGCATCCACGCCCGTCGCCGCCGTCACGGGGGCTGGCAGGCCGAGGGTGAGTTCGGCGTCGAGCAGCGTCATGTCCGCGTAGAGTGCCGGATCGACGATGCCGGCCTTTGTGGTCGCGCCCGTGGTGAGGATGGCAATCGGCGTCACCTCAGAGCCCGTGCCGGCGGTGGTGGGCACCTGTATCAGCCTCACCGACCGCTGCGCCTCCACCTGATCGACGCCGTAGACATCGCCGAGCTCTTGTCGCGGCGCACCGGCCATCGCGGCGGCGACCTTGGCCACGTCCATGCTTGAGCCGCCGCCAAATCCGATGACGAGGTCGGCCGCCATGGCCTGGGCCGCGCGTACGGCATCCTCGGCCATCCGGTCGGTGGGGTCGGCACCGACCGAGGCGTAGACCTCCACACGCTCCATCGCCGCCCTGAGGCTCTCCAGCGCCGGTTCGGCCAGGCCGATCTTCATGATGCCCGGATCGGTCACCACAAGGCATGTCTTGCCAAGGCGCGCCGCCAGCGCGCCGAGCCGCGCGGCACCGCCGCTCTCGATCACGATATTCGGTACCGTCCGGAAGATGAAGTCCATCGTCAAACCTCCCGGGATGAGCATGGCCAGCCGGGCCGCGCGCTGTCCAGACCTTGCGTGGCGTCAGCGTGGGGCCCCGGGCGGGCTGAGCGCGAGATCGCGGCGAAACGCCTCGATCCGGTCCAGTTTCGCGTCGAAGGGTGCCCAGTCGTCATGCTCCGCAATGTGCGCCCACAGGGCTTCGATCTCGTCATAGAGCAGGTTTTCCGGCTCCGTCGCCTGCAGGCTTGCGGTCTCGAGGCGCTCGTGGGTCACCGCTTGACGGGCCGCGAGATGGTTTCGGATCGGCTTGAAGTCCGCGGCAGCGTAAAGCGCCGCGCGGGGCCCCGCCGAAGCGCGCGTCGCACTCGCCTCGCCGCAGAACCAGTCATGGAAGACACCCTGCCAGTCTGCGCCGCTGTCGCTCATCCAGGAAAACAGCTCCGCCACGAAGCCGAGATCGGAGCCGTCATCCAGCGGCGCCAGGCCGAGGCGCGCGTGGACCTGGGCGACCAGTGCGTCCTGATAGGCCGGCTCATAGGCTTTCAGGGCCGCCACCAGCGGTTCGGTGTCCTCGCCCGTCACCAGGGTCAGGCTGGAGGCGAGCTGCTGCATGTTCCAGAAGCCGCGGCCCGGCTGGGCGCCGAAGCGGTAGAGCCCGGCATGGTCGAAATAGGCGGCGGTGAAGTTCGGATCGGAGTGGGGCAGGAAGCGATAGGGGCCGAAATCGAAGGTCTCGCCGGTGAGGTTGAAATTGTCGGTGTTCATGACGCCGTGGACAAAGCCCGCCGCCATCCAGCTTGCCACCATCGCTGCGCTGTCTCCGGTCATGAATTCGAGCAGTTTTGCCGCTTTTGAAGCCGTATTCGCGTCATCGGCCTCCGGATAATAGTGGGCCACGCAGTGGTCGATCAGGCGCGCCATCTCGTCTTCCAGGCCAAGCGCGGCGAGGCGCTGGAAGCTGCCGATGCGGATATGGCTGTGGGACAGGCGCACGAGCACAGAAGAGCGCGTCGGCGAGGGCTCGTCATTGCGCTGGAGCTGTTCGCCGGTCTCGATCAG
>CAZXWB010000423.1:0-1791 GCA_964644395.1 uncultured Hyphomonadaceae bacterium
TCCCAGGCCGGCATGTGCGAATTGCGGGCATAGTAGATCGTGTTGTAGATCGTCTCGGCATCGTCACCGAAGAGCGTTTCGGCATCGGTGAGGTTCGGCGCACCAAGCTCGCGCATGCCGGTGCCGTCATCGGCGTGGCAGGAGGCGCACTGGCTGGCATAGATCTCCGCGCCGCGCGCCGCAGCGCTCGCATCGGCATCCTTGCCCGACAGGCTCAGGACATACTGCGTCGTGTCCTCGATCTGCGCCTCGGTGAGGAGGCCATCGGCGCCGAAGGAGGGCATGATCGAGAAACGCGTCTCCGGCTTGCCGGGATGGCGGATGCCGTGGAGCAGGGTGTACTCGATGCCCTCGAGCGAACCGTCCCACAGCCAGACATCGTCCTGCAGGGAGGGGTAGCCCACATTGCCGCGGCCATTGGCACCGTGGCAGACGGCGCAATTGTCGCCGAAGGCGGACTCGCCGGCGGCCATGGCGAACTGCTGGAGCTGGCGATCATTCTCGATCTCCTCCAGCGACGCCGTCAGCAGCTTGTCGGCATCGCCGGACCGGGCCGCCTTGAGCGCTTCCACGTCGCGTGACACAGCCGTGCGGTCGGAGAAGCCACCAATGCCCTTGGTGTTGGTCCCCATGCCCGGCAGGGCCGGCAATGCAGGGAAGAAGATCATGTAGACCACCGAAAACGCAATCGTGCCGTACCAGATGTAGAGCCACCAGCGCGGAAGCGGGGTGTTCAGTTCCTTGATACCGTCCCATTCATGGCCGGTCGTCTCGGTGCCGCTATAGGCATCAATGTCCTTTTCACTCTTGCTCATCGCCGGGTTCCTTTTCCTCGAGCGGGTTGCGCGCCGCCTTGTCGAACTTTTTCTGATTGCTGGGCCAGAGGGCGTAGACCAGGGCGCCGGCGAAGAGCACGACGAACAGGAGAAGCCCCCAGGTTTGTGCGAATTTCGTAGCGGCTTCGTACATCAAGCCTCCTAGCGGCGGTTCATCAGGTCATCGGCCTCATAGGCCTCGAAATCGACGAGCGTGCCGAGCATCTGGAGATAGGCCACCAGGGCATCCATCTCGGTGATCCGACCGGGATCGCCGTCAAAGTCGCGGATGTTGACCGTGCCCTCGCGCCCCGACGCCTCGGTGTAGCGGGCGGTGAGGCCGTCCTGCAGCTCATAGTCGGCATTCGGATCGGCCTGGGCGCGCAGGTCGAGGCCGGCATTGGTGATCATGTCGTCGGTGTAGGGCACACCCACGGCCCGGAGCGCCTTCATGCGGGCGGCAATGTCCTCATATCTGAGCTCATTGTCGTCCAGGAAGGCATAGGGCGGCATGATCGATTCCGGCACCACCGAGCGCGGGTCGCGGAGATGGTCACGCTGCCATTCGTCGGAGAACTTGCCACCCACCCGGGCAAGATCCGGACCTGTGCGCTTGGAGCCCCACTGGAAGGGGTGATCGTACATGGATTCTGCGGCCAGCGAATAGTGGCCATAGCGCTCCACCTCGTCGCGCAGGGGGCGGATCATCTGGGAGTGGCAGACATAGCAACCCTCCCGGATGTAGACGTCCCGGCCCGCCAGTTCGAGCGGCGTGTAGGGGCGCATGCCCTCCACTTCCTCGATTGTGTTCTCCATGTAGAAGAGCGGGGCCATCTGGACGATCCCACCGATGGACACCGTGATCAGGATGCCGATCGTGAGGAGAAGCGAGTGGCGCTCGAAGACGCCGTGATTGTTCATCAGTCCCATTGTCTCACGGGCCTCCTATTCAGCGGGCTGCAGGGAAGGATCGGCG
>CAZXWB010000424.1:0-1784 GCA_964644395.1 uncultured Hyphomonadaceae bacterium
GGCGAGCCCCATCGCCTGGCGGCCATGGGCCTGCTCATCGGCGTGGTCGCCTTTGCCTTCGTCATCATGGCGGACCCGACGGGCGCGGTGATGTTCTTCTATGCCGGCACCGGCCTCATCGGCCTCGGCGGCGGGCTTTTTGCGGTCTGCACGCTGACGGCGGTGATGCGCATGGCGCGTGACCATGATTCCGGTATCGCGCTTGGCACCTGGGGCGCGGTCCAGGCCACCGCCATGGGCCTCGCCATCGCCAGTGGCGGCGCGATCCGCGACATGACCAGTTCCATCGCCAGCCAGGGCTGGCTCGGCCCGGCCATGGACAAGGCCTCCAGTGGTTACCTCGTGGTCTACCACATGGAGATCCTGCTCCTGTTCGCCGCGCTCGCCGCCATCGGCCCGCTCGCCCGCTACACACCGATCAACGACCCCGACCCGCAATCGCAACCGAAATTCGGCCTGGCCGCCCATCCAGGCTGACGCAAGCAAGGAGCAGACCCATGATTTTCAGCGGAGAATTCGTCACAGGGATCGATCTCGTCGATGTCACCCTCTGGCTCTTCACCATCTTCTTCCTCGGACTGGTGGTCTACCTCCAGCGTGAGAGTTCCCGCGAGGGCTACCCATCGCGCGACGAGATGACGAACCGGAAGCAGCCCGCACCCTTCTTCTTCCGACCGGGCAAGAAAACCTTCATCCTGCCCAATGGGCGCGATGACAAGTCGGCGGTTTTCTTCCGCCCCGATGGCGACCAGGTGGAACGTCCCCTGAAGCGCACCGCGCCCTATCCGGGCACGCCCTACGAGATCGAGGGCAACCCGCTGCTGTCCGGTGCCGGACCGGCTTCATGGGGTGAACGCGACGACGTGCCGGACCTTACCACTGACGGCCGCCCGCGGATCACCCCCTATCGCGTCAATCCCGGATACACCGTGTCCAGGCAGAGCCTCGACCCGCGCGGCTGCCCGGTCATTGGTGCCGATGGCGAGGTGGCCGGCGAGATTGTCGATCTCTGGGTCGACCGCTCAGAGTCCATCATCCGCTATTTCGAAGCCAGCGTGGAAACGCCCAATGGCGCGCGCAATGTGCTGGTGCCGGTGCCATTCTGCAATGTGAAGAAGAAGGCCGGCGAGGTGCATGTCTGGGCCCTGATGGCCGACCAGTTCGCCGAGATCCCCGCCATCAAGTCCCCCGACAGCGTCACGCGGCTAGAGGAAGACAAGATCACAGGCTATTTCGGCGGCGGAACCTTCTACGCCGAAGCCGGACGGAGGGAGCCCATCCTATGAGAAACTGGTTCCACGACGAAGAAGACGGCCCGCAGGAAGCCTTCCCAGGCCTGCCCCAGGCCCTTCCCGAGGGCGAGCGCGTCCTCTGGCAGGGCAAGCCGAACACGCTCACCCTGGCCATCCATGCCTTCCATATCCGCTTCATCGCGCTGTGGTTCGGCGGCATGACCGTTTTCAAGCTGTTCAGCATGGCGCGCGCCGGTGCGCCCGGCACCGACATGGCGGTCCATTTCGCCCAGATGCTGGCCCTATTCGGCGTCGCCACGGGCATTGTCATTCTGCTGGCCTGGCTGATGGCGCGTGCGGCCATGTTCACGGTGACCACGAACCGGGTGGTGATCCGCTCCGGCGCGGCGCTGCGCAAATATGTGAACCTGCCCTTCGCTGTGATCGGTTCGGCCTCGGTGAAGCGCCATGGTGCGAAGGCCGGTTCCATCGCCCTGCAGATCGCACCGCCGGCCCGGGCAAGCTATTTCAGGCTCTGGCCCTTCGTGCGGC
>CAZXWB010000425.1:0-1778 GCA_964644395.1 uncultured Hyphomonadaceae bacterium
GGTTTGGCACACGCCCGTGGATTTAAGGTTTGGGGAATGGGTGAAATTTGATGGACCACAGATGAAATGGCCGCCCGGGCAGATCGGGCGGCCATGGAGCGGCAGGGGGAGTTGTCGGCTCAGTCCCTGAAGTTCCGTCCTGGCGCCCAGTCGAGCACGGTGCCCTCCAGCTTCACCGCGTCAATGTCGGTGATGACGAAGGAGCCATCGGGCATCTCCACCAGATCGCCGGCGTGTTCCGGCACGCTGATGATGCTGCCATCGCTGGTTGTATAATCCCAGATGCCGGCGATGGTGTCGTTGATGTCGCGGCTCGAATTGTCGAAGGATTTCTGTTGCGCATTCCAGGTTTCGCGCTGCATCCGGCTGATTTCCGCATTCGCCTTGCGATTGATCTCGGAGATCTTCCGCGCGGTCTCGATATTCATATCGTTGATCTTCGCCCAGTGGACGGCCATCCGCCGGCTCCAGTTCGGATCCGCGCGATAGTTCGAAAGCAGCAGGGTGAACATGCCGGGGTCGAAATCCTCCACCGGGGCGCCATAGGCGAAAACCAGCCCGGCGCTGGCAAAGCTCGTTTCCGTCACCGCCGGCATGCCCGGCATGTCGTAGCCATAGCCATAGGCGGCGAAGGAATGGCCCGACTTCATGTAGTTGTGCGTCGACATGAGCAGGACGAGGCCGCGATAGGCGCGTCCCTCATAGGTGTAGCTGACCTCCGCCACCACGGCATCCATCCAGTAGCGCGAATAGGGATCGCCCTGCATCTCCCAGCCCATGGCGGTGAGTTGCCGCGCCATGGCGGGATCTCGCTGCACGTTCACGATGCGGCCATTGGGCAGCAGGCTCGTCAGGAAGCCGACCATGTCCTGGGCGCCATTGGCCGTGCCATTGCGGCAGCCGAACTGGGACGGGTTGTAGCCCGGCATGTTCGACCGGGCGAGGCAGAAGGTCGGCAGGAAGGCGAGCGAGGAAAGCCCGTCGGGCGAGACCGCGGAGAAGGTGTTCACCGGGCCAGACTGCCCGCGCTGGCGTCCGGCCATCCAGTCCATGCTGCCGGAGGTCTGCCAGTCGGCCGGAACGAGCATCCTTGCGGCTCTCATCGGGCGTTCGAAGCCCTGATTGTCCATGATGTCGACCATGCGGTAGCGCTTGGGCACGTCGGCGGCGGCGTGCGCGGCCAGGGCGAGGCCGGCCAGGGCAAGGGTGATTGTCCTTATGAGCTGCCTCATGGTTTTCACTCCGGTTTCCACTGTCTCCTGAAACAACAGGCGCAGCAAGGCGCGGCTTCGGGTCAGCGGCGGGCTGAAAAATCTCGACACCCCGCTATCTCCTGTCCTGAAAGGACCCTTGAAGCATGCCCGAGACCCCGAACGATCCCGAACGCAACCGCCTCTCCGGGCGCATGGCCCGTTCCGCCAGGGTGGGCGCCAATCTCTCCGGCGCGGGGCTGAGCTTTGCGACCAACCGCATCTTTGGCGGCGACAACGGTGATGAGCGCATCGCGCGGTCGCTCGCCGAGGCCCTCGGCAAGACCAAGGGGCCGCTGATGAAGGTGGCCCAGATGCTGTCCACCATTCCGGATTTCCTGCCGGTCGAATATGCCGACGAGCTGGCCCAGCTGCAGGCCGAGGCCCCGGCCATGGGCTGGCCCTTCGTGAAGCGCCGCATGCGCGCCGAACTCGGCCCTGACTGGCAGGAACAGTTCGCCGATTTCGACAAGGAGGCCGCCCATGCCGCTTCCCTCGGACAGGTCCACCGCGCCACGCTCCATGATG
>CAZXWB010000426.1:0-1776 GCA_964644395.1 uncultured Hyphomonadaceae bacterium
TTCGAGGAGGTGAGCCCCGAGGAAAAGACCGAACGCGTCGGCGGGGTCTTCGCCTCCGTAGCCTCCCGATATGACCTGATGAACGACCTGATGAGCGCGGGCATCCACCGCCTCTGGAAGGCCGACACCATGGCGAAGATCAACCCCCAGCCCGGCGAGACACTCTACGACATCGCCGGCGGCACGGGTGATCTCGCCAAGCTCTTCATCGACCATGCCGACCGCCGGTCGCGTGACCGGCGTCGGCTGGAAGTCCATGCCCGCGCCGTGGTCTGCGACATCAATGCCGCCATGCTGGAGGCCGGTCGCGCAAGGCGTGACATGGCGCCCTATGAAGGCCGCGTCGACTGGGTTTGCGGCAATGCCGAGGCCCTGCCCTTCGCTGACCGGACCGCCGATGTTCTGACCATCGCCTTCGGCATTCGCAATGTGACGTTCCGGGACAAGGCCCTGGCGGAGTTCCGCCGCGTGCTGAAGCCCGGCGGGCGTCTGGCCATACTGGAGTTTTCCCACATGACCTCCGGCGCGCTGCAGGCCGCCTATGACGCCTACAGTTTCAGTGTGATCCCCCGGCTCGGTGGCATGGTGACCGGCGACAGGGGCAGCTACCAGTACCTGGTGGAATCGATCCGCCGCTTCCCCCGCCAGGACGCCTTCGCGCGCGAGATCGAGGCGGCCGGCTTCTCCGGAATCAGCGTGACGAATTTCTCCGGCGGCGTGGCCGCGCTGCATTTTGCGTGGGCCGTTTGATGGGCCATCTGTCAAAGGTCAGTTTCCCGGACCGCCTCCGCGCGGCTTGTCCGCGGGGTCCATCTCTTGCGGGCAGACGACGCTTGAGCGGTTTTCGCCGCGATAAGCCCATGGCGCGCCCGCATTTTCTCTCGCTTCAGAGCTGGTTTCCGCGGACAAGCCGCGGAAAGGCGAAAGAAATAGGCTCGTTCACGGAGCTGTCCCCATGCTGAAAGCGCTGGCCGACTATGGACGCCTGATGCGCGCCGGTGCGGTCATGTCCCGCCATGACGTCATCCTGCCCGGCGAATACCAGGGGCGCATTCCCCTGCCCGCGCGCCTGTTCGGCCGGCTCATGCGCCTGACCGCCGGCGGTGCGAAGGGGCGGCCCGGAGAGCGCCTCGCCCGTGCGCTGGAAAAGCTCGGGCCGGCCTATATCAAGCTCGGCCAGTTCATCGCCACCCGGCCCGACGTGTTCGGCGTGGAGACGACTCAGGACCTTTCCACGCTGAAGGACAAGCTGCCGAGTTTCGGCCTGGACAAGGCGCGCGAGACCCTGGCGGCGGAATTTCCCGGCGAGCATGAGACGTTTTTCCCGGAACTGTCGGAACCCGTTGCGGCGGCCTCCCTGGCCCAGGTCCACCGCATGCGCGTCGATGGCGGCGAGCGCGCGGTGAAGATCCTGCGCCCGAATATCGATGCGCGCATCGAGACCGCCCTGCGCGCCATGGCGCGGGCGGCGCGCAACATCGAGACCGTGAATCGCGACTCCCGCCGCCTGAAGCCCGTGGCCTTCGTGCACACGGTCAGCGAGAGCATGCGCAAGGAGCTCGACCTGCGCCTGGAGGCCGGGGGCACCGACGAGCTCCGCGAAATCAGCGAGAAACACGGCTTCTTCCGCGTGCCGGACGTGGACTGGCAGCGTTCCTCGCGCCGTGTGCTCTGCACAAGCTGGGTCGATGGCGTGCCGCTCACCGACACAGACCGACTGAACACGATGGCGCTTGACCGCCCGGGCCTCGCCGACAAGGTGACGCGCGGCTTCCT
>CAZXWB010000427.1:0-1770 GCA_964644395.1 uncultured Hyphomonadaceae bacterium
CCGCCGGCACCTCCACGGGCGGCATGACAGCCAAGGCACGCGGTCGGGTGGGCGACTCGCCCCTGATTGGTGCGGCGACCTATGCCCAGAACGGTGTCTGCGCGGTCTCGGCGACCGGACATGGCGAGTATTTCATCCGCGTCGGCGTAGCGAAGACGATCTGCACCCGCATCGATCTCAGCGGCGACAGCGGCGATGTGGCGGCGCGCAAGGCGCTGTCGGAGGTTGCACAGCTTGGCGGCGATGGCGGCGTGATCGTCATCGATGACGCCGGCGAGGTCGCCTTCGTCTTCGACACCGAGGGCATGTATCGTGGCCAAACAGGCCCGGAGGGTCGCGAGGTGGCGATCTATGGCGAGGGGGAATGATTCTCCCGGTCGGCGCGTTCGGCCCTTGCCAAGCGCAAGAAAGTTTCGTGAAACCGGGCTAAGGACGAACAGTTTCGCCATACGGACCTGACACGATGACCAAGACCTGGGACAAATCCCGCCTGCCGTCTCGCCATGTGACCGAGGGGCCGGAGCGCGCGCCGCACCGCTCCTATCTCTACGCCATGGGGCTTTCGACCAAGGACATCAGACAGCCGCTGGTCGGTGTCGCTTCCTGCTGGAACGAGGCCGCGCCGTGTAACACCGCCCTGATGCGCCAGGCCCATGCGGTGAGCGAAGGCGTCAAGGCCGGCGAGGGCACGCCGCGGGAGTTCTGCACCATCACCGTCACCGACGGCATCGCCATGGGCCATGAGGGCATGCGTTCCTCGCTGGTCTCGCGAGAGGTCATTGCCGACAGTGTGGAGCTCACCATGCGCGGCCATGCCTATGATGCGCTGGTCGGGGTGGCGGGGTGTGACAAGTCCCTGCCGGGCATGATGATGGCCATGCTGCGGCTCAACGTGCCGAGCGTGTTCCTCTATGGCGGCTCCATCCTGCCGGGCAAGTTTGAGGGCGAGGACGTTACCGTGCTGGATGTGTTCGAGGCCGTGGGTGCCCATGCGGCCGGATCGAACCGGATGACGGATGAGAAACTCGCCGCACTGGAAAAGGTCGCCTGCCCCGGGGACGGCGCCTGCGGCGGGCAGTTCACCGCCAACACCATGGCGTGCGTCTCGGAAGCCATTGGCCTCGCCCTGCCGCTCTCCTCGGCGCTGCCGGCGCCCTATCTCGACCGCGACGCCTATGCCGAGGCCTCGGGCCAGGCGGTGATGAACCTCATCGAGAACAATATCCGCCCGCGCGACATCTGCACGCGCAAGGCCTTCGAGAATGCCGCGATCATCGTGGCCGCCTCTGGCGGGTCCACCAATGCCGCGCTGCACCTGCCGGCCTTGGCCCATGAGGCGGGTGTGGAGTTTACGCTGAAGGATGTGGCCGAGACCTTCGCGAAGACGCCCTGGCTGGCAGACCTGAAGCCCGGCGGGCGTTTTGTGGCGCTGGACATGGGACAGGCCGGCGGTGTGCCCATGCTGATGAAGACGTTGCTGGAGGAAGGCCTGATCCATGGCGACTGCCTGACGGTCACCGGAAAGACGATCGCGGAAAACCTCGAAGCGGTGGACTGGCGCGCCGACCAGGAGGTGATCCGCCCGGTCTCCAATCCGCTGACGCCGAATGGCGGCGTGGTGGGCCTGTGGGGGTCGCTCGCGCCCGACGGAGCAATCGTGAAGGTGGCGGGGCTCAAATCCCTGCGGTTTGAGGGCACCGCGCGGGTGTTTGACGGCGAGCAAGCCTGTTTCGAGGCCGTGTCGCGCCGGGAGTACCGCGAGGGCGACGT
>CAZXWB010000428.1:0-1770 GCA_964644395.1 uncultured Hyphomonadaceae bacterium
CATGATCCGCACCCGCTTTGCTCCGTCGCCCACCGGCCATCTGCATCTTGGCCATGCGGCGTCTGCCCTGTTCATATGGGAATGGGCAGAGCGGAATGGTGCCGAAGTCATTCTGCGCATCGAGGACATCGACCCGGTGCGCTGCAAGCCGGCATTCACCGCCGATATCCATGAAGACCTGCGCTGGCTGGGTCTCGACTGGCCGCAGCCCGTGCGGGAGCAGTCGCAACACCTCGCCGACTATGCCGCTGTGATCGACACCCTCGCCGCACGGGGCCTTGTCTATCGCTGTTTCAAGTCGCGATCGGAGATCAGCGAGGAGATCGCACGTGCGCCCCACGGGCCGCCGGTCTATCTGGGGCCCGACACGCCGCTGTCACCGGACGAGGAAGCCGGGCGGCTGGATCGCGGCGAGCCCTTTTCCTGGCGGCTGTCCATCGCTGCGGCGCGCGATGCGCTTGGCGCAGCGGCAGGTGATCTACACTTCATCGAGACCGGTGAAGACCCGGCCGGACGCGCGGTTGCGGTGGATCTCGAAATCATGGGCGACGTGATCCTGGCGCGCAAGGACACGCCGACGAGCTACCACCTCGCCTGCAGCCATGATGACGCAATCCAGGGCATCACCCATGTGATCCGCGGCGTGGACCTCTATGAGAGCACCCATGTCCACGTGCTTTTGCAGGCGCTCATGGGCTGGCCGACGCCGGTCTACCTGCACCACCCCCTGAAGACCGGCCCGGACGGAAAACGCTTTGCCAAGCGCGACAGGTCCCGGACCTTGCGTGCCCTGCGCGAAGGCGGCATGAGCGCGGCGGAGGTGCGCCGGCTGGCGGCCTTCTGAACCGGAGAGACACTGCCTTGCCCGAAGCCGTCCTGCCCATCGCCGCCAACACGCCGGAGCGGGCGCCGCCACCGCTCTGGTGGGGGCCTGCGCTCCTGCTGCTTGGCGGGGTGTGCATCGGTTTTGCGCCCATCGGGCTGAAGCTGTCGGACATGGGGCCGCAGTCGACGGCGCTCTGGCGTTACCTGTTTTCGCTGCCGCTGCTCTTTGCCATCGCGCTGATGGTGCGCCGGGGACGCCCGCCGGAGCGCCCGCCCGCCGCGGCCATCGTGGCGGGGGTCTGCTTCGGGCTGGACATCGGCCTGTGGCATGCCGGCCTCACCCTGACGACGGTCGCCAATGCGACCTTCATCGTGAATCTCGGCAATATCGGTGTCGGCCTCGCCGCCTGGCTCGTCCTGAAGGAGAAGCCGACGCTGATCTGGGCCGGCGCGGCGCTGGTGGCGATGACCGGGGCCGGCTTCCTCAGCCTCGGTGGACAGGCCGCCGCCGGGGAGGGCGATCTGCGCGGCGATGCGCTGGCCTTCGGGGCAGCGCTGCTGGTCTCGTTCTACATGGTCTATGCCAAGCAGGCGCGCCAGCGCATGGATGCCTTCTCGGTCCTGTTCTGGATGACGGTCACCGAGGCCGTGGTCGCCGCGACCCTGACGGCGATCACCGGTGAAGCCTTCCTGCCGGGGACGGTGGCCGGCTTCACCTGGCCCTTCATACTGGCGATCGTGGCCCAGGTGGCGGGCCAGGGCCTGATCATTCTGGGGCTCGGCATGACGCCCACGGCGATTGCCGGAATCCTGGTCCTCATCCAGCCGGTGACGGCCGCGATCGCCGCGCGCTTCCTATTCGACCAGTCGCTGGTGCCACTGCAGATGTTCGGTGCCGGCCTGATCCTTGTCGGCATCGCCCTGTCCCAGCGCAAGCGACGGCCG
>CAZXWB010000429.1:0-1767 GCA_964644395.1 uncultured Hyphomonadaceae bacterium
CGAAAAGCCCCGCGTGAACATCATCGGCCCGGCCTATGGCATGTTCAACATGCCCTCCGATCTCGCCGAGATCCGCCGCCTGGTCGAAGGCATCGGCGCGGAACTGCACATGGTCTTCCCGCTCGGCACGCATTTGTCGGATGTGCGCAAGCTGATCGATGCGGATGTGAACATCTGCATGTACCGCGAATATGGCCGCTCGCTGTGCGAGGCGCTTGAGACGCCGTACCTTCAGGCGCCCATCGGGCTGCACTCGACGACGAAATTCCTGCGCAAGCTGGGCGAGCTGACCGGGCTCGATCCGGAACCCTTCATCGAGGAAGAAAAGCACACCACGATCAAGCCGCTCTGGGATCTCTGGCGGTCGGTGACCCAGGATTTCTTCGGCACGGCCAATTTCGGCGTGGTGGCGAACGAGACCTATGCCCGCGGCCTGCGCAACTTCCTGGAAAACGAGCTTGGCCTGCCCTGCGCCTTCTCCTTTGCCCGCGTGGCCGGTCGCAAGACCGACAATGACGCCATTCGCGCCGCGATCCACGACAATGGTCCCTTCGTCGTGTTCGGCAGCTTCAATGAACGCATGTACGCCCAGGAAGCCGGCGGACGCTCGCAATATGTCCCGGCCAGTTTCCCGGGCGCCGTGATCCGGCGCGCCACGGGCACGCCCTTCATGGGTTATGCCGGTGCCACCTATGTGGTCCAGGAATACTGCAATGCGCTGTTCGATGCGCTGTTCCACATCCTGCCGCTGGCCACCGACATGGACCGCGCCGAGGCCACACCGGCCCGGGCGAAGGCTGTGACCTGGGACGAGGACGCCCACCAGGCGCTCGACGCCCATGTCGCCGGACACACTGTCCTGACCCGCATATCGGCGGCCAAGCGCCTGCGCGACCTCGCCGAGCAGGGCGCGCGCGAAGCCGGCGAGACCCGCATCACCAAGGAACGCGTCGAGGCCGCATGCCTCGCACTCACAGGCGCGAAAGCCGCCTGAACTCGAAAGAAGGAAGGGAAGACCCATGAGCACGATGGACATGCCGGCAAAGGCCCACAAGCGATCCGGCCATGGAAACGGACATGGTCACCGGCTGGAATTCCTCGCCTATGCGGCGATCGCATTCCCGCTCTTCCTTCTGGTGTGCACGCTTGCGCGCCTGGTCACGCTGCCCCTGCGCCTCATCGGCCGGGGCGAGCGCAAGCCCTCGGTCTTTGCCGAGGCAAGCGAGATGACGAACAGCGTCATCCCCTGGGTCTTCATGGGGAGGTGATGGATGTTCTCGACGCGTTTTGGGGGCGCCTCTGTGCCGCCAAAAGACCCCGCCGCAAGGCTGATTGCGGTGTCAACCATAGGTCAAAACACGGAGGTATCTGAATGTCAGACCTAGAAACAAAAGACCCCGACACGCTGTCCGGCCTGTCGGCAAGCGAGGCCAAGGAGTTTCACAAAGCTTTTGTGATGAGCTTCATCGGCTTCACCATCATTGCCGTGATCGCGCACATCCTCGTCTGGATGTGGCGTCCGTGGATTCCGGGACCGGACGGTTACGCCGTCCTGGAAGAGGGCGTGAAGCTCGCCGGCACTTTCACCGGCCTGTTTGGATAAAGGAGACTGAACCATGTGGAGAATCTGGCTTCTCTTTGATCCGCGTCGCATCCTGATCGCACTTGCGATCTTCCTGTTCACGCTTGCGATCATCATCCACTTCATCCTGCTGAGCTCGCCTCGGTTCAATTGGCTGGACACCGCTCCGGCCGCCGAAATGACCT
>CAZXWB010000430.1:0-1764 GCA_964644395.1 uncultured Hyphomonadaceae bacterium
CCTGAATCCGTGAGAATTGCTTGCCTATGATGGTCTGACGTTCAGAACTCCATTTGGTCGTGTCTGACATTAATCCTTGGTTCAGCTTCGCGCCGCGATGCACCCGGACCGGCCCGCGTCCGGCTTCGGCATGGCGTCTTGGCCGTTTTTTGCCGACATCTCCCCTGGCTTCCCGGCGGGAAGCGCGATCCGTGAGGCTGCCGGGGCCGCTTCTTGCGCGAGACTACCATGCCCCGGGCGGCCCGGCGGCCGTCGCGGGCGCAAGGATCCGGGCATAGGTCGCCCGCCACGCCCCGCGCCACGGATTGAGGCGCGTCAGCGCCAGTCGCCAGCGCCGGCCGTGCCAGACGAACTTGCTCGCCAGGCACATCAGGTCCTGGATGACGCTCCGCAGCCGCCGGCGCTTCACCGCCTTCCGGATCGGCATACGTTCTTCGGGTGGCAGGCCCTTGTCTTCCCGCAGCGCATTCTGCCCCGTCAGCCGCAGCACGTTGTACGCCACCAGCCCGCAGGTCAGGACCAACGCGTTGACCGAAAACTTCCCGCTCGGCAGCCGCTCCAGGTCGAGGTCGGTCTTGACCTCGCTGTGGAACTGCTCGCTCGTGCCATGGTCGCGGTAGAGCCGAATCACCTCGTCGGGGCTCGCCTGCCGGGGGCCGAGGCTGGTCCAGTACGTCGCGACCGCGATCTCCGGCACCAGCAGCATCTGCCCGGCGGGCGTGGTGGTGCGTTCGGTCACCTCGAAGACCACGCGCCACAACCGCTCGCCGCATGCGCGGTGCGTCTCGCCCACGTAGACGCGCTTGCCCTCGCGCGGCTCGCGCCAGTCGCCGAAGGCCTGCGCATCCAGGAGCCACTCGTCTTTCGATTCGCGCCGCAGGTTGCGCTTGACGATGAAGTCGGCCTTCGCTTGGCGCAGGGTCTCCAACGTCTCCTCCGCATCGTTGCCGGCGTCCAGGCGCACGAGCAGCTTCGCGTCGGTGATCAGCCGCGCCAGCCGGATCGCCTCCTTCAAAAACGCGGGCGTGCCGAGTTGGCAGTGTTGCGACCCTTCGCGCAACTGCGCATGGACCAGGTAGCCCTCGCCGCCGAGATAGGCGAAGATGGGCGCGTAGCCGTCGTGCTTCTTGTAGGTGAAGCCGACGCCTTCCTTCTTCGTGTTGCTGTTGTCGAAGGGCGAGACGTCCGCGTCCAGCGCGACCCAGTCCTTGTGGCACGGCGTGATCACCGGCGCGTGGCGGGCGACCATCTGCGCCGACTCCTCCACGAGCAGCGCCAGCGGCAGACCGCCGAACTCGCCCAGGCGCTGGCGCAGGGTCGGCTCGGACGGGACGGTCGAGAGTCCCAGCGCGCGGCGGAAGAAATCGTCCTTCCGGAACGCCTCAATATCGGTGAAGTCCGACTTGCCGAGGCACAAGAGGCCGATCATGGACAGGAGCGCGTCGGCATGCTTCGTGCCGGGCCGGGGCTTGTCGGGGAGGGTCAGCGCGTCGGCCCGTTTTCCGATTTTCGTGCGCCCCAACAGCGCCCCTGCCAGGGCCAATCCGGAATGGGTGACGAGGGTCTCGTCGGTCTCGGTAATGACGAATTCGACAGGCTTCATGGACTCACCTCCGGGGTGACTTTTCGATACCCCCGGTTGTATGCATTTCGCCCTGCGAAACAAGGGCAAAACGGCAGTCAAAGCACTTCGCGCTCACGGATTCAGGTATAACGTTTGAGCAGATGTTTCAAGAAGGCGATGAACTCAGCGCTGCGTTTGCG
>CAZXWB010000431.1:0-1758 GCA_964644395.1 uncultured Hyphomonadaceae bacterium
TTCGAACTGGCTCATCTGTTTTTTCCCTGACAGCTTGTCCTCAACTCTCTTATCCGGCAAATTCAAAGCATGCGAGCCCTTCTGCCTGCAAGTCTCAAGGCGGCCCGCATTCCCACATTGTTTCTGCGCCGCTGATCGCATACCTTCGCGCGCCTGTGACAGCCATCCAGTGGCCGGAGCGCCCCGTTCAACGGGTCGGGCACGGGCCGGGAGCCAAGAATGAACCAGAGACGCCGCAAGGTCTATGAGGGCAAGGCCAAGATCCTCTATGAGGGCCCCGAGCCCGGCACCCTGATCCAGTACTTCAAGGACGATGCAACGGCGTTCAATGCCGAAAAGCGCTCCGTGCTGGATGGCAAGGGCGTGCTGAACAACCGTATCTCGGAATACATCATGACCCGCCTGACGGGCGTGGGCATCCCGAACCATTTCCTCAAGCGGCTGAACATGCGCGAACAGCTGATCCGCGAGGTGGAGATCATCCCGCTGGAAGTGGTGGTGCGCAATGTCGCCGCCGGGTCGTTCTCGAAGCGCTTTGGCATGGCCGAAGGCGACGCCCTGCCCCGCACGCTGGTGGAATTCTATTACAAGAAGGACGAGCTCGGCGATCCGCTGGTCACCGAGGAGCACATCGCCGCCTTCAACTGGGCCAACCCCCAGGAGGTCGACGACATGGTCAGCCTGGCGCTGCGGGTGAATGATTTTGCCTCGGGCCTTTTCGCGGCGGTCGGTATCCGGCTGGTGGATTTCAAGCTGGAATTCGGCCGCCAGTATGAGGGCGACATGGTGCGCACCATCCTCGCCGACGAGATCAGCCCGGATTCCTGCCGCCTCTGGGACATGGAATCGGGTGAGAAGATGGACAAGGACCGGTTCCGCCACGACCTCGGCGATGTCACCGAGGCCTATGCCGAAGTGGCCCGGCGCCTCGGCATACTGAAGGAAAAGGACAATGGTGACGGTGCCGACGTGATTGCCTTCCGCGGCGCGGAGAAATAGGGACTAAGCCATGAAAGCCATCGTCCATGTCAGCCTGAAACCCGGCGTGCTCGACCCGCAGGGCCAGGCCATTGCCGAAACCCTGGGCCGGCTCGGCTTCAATGAGGTCGAGGGTGCGCGCGTCGGCAAGGCCATCGAGCTGGAGCTTGAAGACGGCCTTGCGCGTGACGCCGCCGAGGCGCGGGTGAAGGAGATGTGCGAGACGCTGCTCGCCAATACCGTGATCGAGAGCTACCGCATTGATCTGGCCTGAGAATTCAGCCCGGCCGGCCGCCTGAACAGATATTCATCAAAAAATACAGTCACTTGGCGACGGAGTTTCTGTCGTCCTGCGTGTCACCGTCATGTCGAGACGAGACATGAAGGGAGCCACGACATGAAAACCGCCATCATTATCGCCGCCCTTGTCGGCACCAGTCTCGCCCCCATGGCCGAGGCCCAGGTGAAGCGCGAAAAGCGTTTCGAACGGTTCGACAATCGCACCGACCGTCTCGAGCGCCGCGGCGCCTGGGAACAGGGCTCTCGTGCCGATTTTGCCGAAGACCGGTTCGACCGCTTCGAAGATCGCATCGACCGGCGCGAGAGTCGCCGCGATGAAGCGGTGGATTTCGGCCGCCGCGACGTGATCGAGGATCGTTTCGACCGGGCCGAAAATGTCTTCGACCGCCGCGAGAACCGGCGCGACCGTCGGCGCCACTAGTGTATCTGATCCGCGCCGCGACTCCTCCCCCAAGCCCGCCTGCGGCGCGTGACGGGCAG
>CAZXWB010000432.1:0-1754 GCA_964644395.1 uncultured Hyphomonadaceae bacterium
CAGGCCGAGACGCCGAAGCCCTGGAACTTCTTCTCGCTCTCAAGGCCCAGCCATTTCGCCTGGGCGCCGGTAGAGATGATGACGCTGTCAGCGGTGTAGGTCGTGCCGCTCTCGCCGGTCATGGTGAAGGGGCGCTGCGAGAGATCGACCGAGGAGATATGATCCTCGACAACTTCAGTGCCCATCGCCTCGGCATGCTCACGCATCTTCTCCATGAGTTCCGGGCCCATGATGGTGGGAAAGCCCGGATAGTTCTCCACATCCGTCGTGATGGTGAGCTGGCCGCCCGGCTGTAGCCCGGCGATCAGGAGCGGCTTGCGCATGGCGCGCGCGGCATAGACCGCAGCGGTGTAGCCCGCCGGGCCGGAGCCGATGATGATGATCTCGGCGTGGCGCGTGCCGGGCATGTTTTCGGTGTCGGGCATTCGTGTCTCCCTGACTGTGCGGGATGGAAAGGCGGTCTGTCGCCCAGATTCTCGCTCAGGCGCAATATGTGACTGCACGGCGCGGAAGTGAAGCGCAGTGCGGTCGCCTCACCGGAATGTCACTCATTCCCGCCCCGCCGTGCCGAAGCTTGTGTCATAGTACGGCTGCGGCCAGCGTTTCACGAGCCGTTCCACCAGCGCATCGGCCACGCGGTCCACCTCGCGCACGGGCCCATAGTCCCAGCGGTCAAGGCTGCCCTCGAACCAGCGCGCCGCGCCGCGATCCACAAAGCCGTGGTGCAGCCGGTCGAACTTCTCCGAACGCCCCTCCAGGCGCAACAGATGGATCGGCAGGCCGAAATAGGCCGCATCCGAGAGCATGTTGGCGCTGTCCTCGGTGACCAGGGCGGTTTTCGAAAACAGCAGCCAGGCGAGATAGGGATTGCGCCCGTCGGCGGGGCCGGACCAGAAGCGCTGGCCCATTTCCGTGGCAAAGGCGCGGACCTTCGCCTCCGCCTCGTCGGGCGTGCGGCGCGAACAGGTGATGCGCAGCCGCCAGCCGCCCAGCGCCAGCACCTTCAGGTCTGCGAGGATCTCCTCCACCCGGTTCGGGCTCATCGTATGGGTGGCAGAATTGCCGCCGAGGATCACCACGCAGGTCTTCTCGCCCTCATCATGCAGGTCGGCGAAGTGCAGCTCGGCTTCCTCGATATCATCGGGCGAAAAATAGGACGGCGAGCCGAGCGTGGTGACGACATTCTCGCCGGTCAGCCCGTCATGTTCCGGCGTGACCAGCATGTCGAAGCGCGACGGCGCGACCTTCGGGTCGAGAATGTGGACGCAGAAGGTCTGCCCCTCGCTCCACTGGCGCATGGCCGCGGAATAGGGCGCGGTGCGCCGTCCTGCGCCGATCCAGAGTGTCGGCCAGGGCGGGGTGAAGAGCCTGCGCTCGGCCTCGGGCAGGGCGCCCTTGGGATTGGGCCAGAGATGGGCCGGCAGCACGGTCTGCCAGCCTTTGGGATGCAGGCGGATCGGCTCGCCGCGCCGGGCCTCGCCATGGATGTGGGCGATCTTGATCCAGCGCCCGGTCTCTCCGAGCGCGCGGGCGAGCGCCATGACCTGGGCCTCGTTTCCCGCCTTGCCGTCGCTGGCCGCCCAGATGGACGGGCCCATGCCCTCAGCGGCCGACGGCGCGCCGCCGCCGAGAACGGATGCGAGTGTTACCTTGTCAGACACGCTCCTGCCTCTCCCGCTCAGCCCATCTCTCCCCGGCGATTCGTCTAGAGGTAGAGTGTGGCAGAGTTGGGGAGCGATTGCACGGGGGAGGGT
>CAZXWB010000433.1:0-1753 GCA_964644395.1 uncultured Hyphomonadaceae bacterium
GCTGGGTGCTGTTCACCGTCTCCGGCGTGATCGCCATCGGCTTCGGCGTCTGGCTCTTGCGTACCGCGCGCAAGGCGACCTCCATCGCGCTGGCCCTCGTCATTGCCGGGGCCATCGGCAACATGGTGGACCGGGCGCGCTACGGCGCGGTGGTGGATTTCATCGATTTCTCCGAAATCTGGTTCCACTATGTTTTCAACATCGCCGATGCAGCCATCACTGTCGGCGCCATCTTGCTGTTTGTGGACCAGTACCTAGTATCGCGCGAAGAAAAGGTGCAGGAGGGCGGCTGATGCCCGCTGCCGATGGCGCAAGAGCTTCGACCCAACGGCTTCGAGCCGAAAGCTTCGACAAGGACCGACCCATGAAGACGCTTCTTTCCTTCTCCACCCTCGCCGTGGCGCTTGGCACGGTCACGGCCTGTGGCTCGATTGGCGGCGAGCGCCCGGCGCCGGACGAGTTCAAGGTGGTCACCAAGGCTCCGCTGACGGTGCCGCCGGAATATGCCCTGCGGCCGCCCGAAGCCGGACAGGCCCGCCCGCCGGAGGTCGACCCGGATCTCAACAATGTCACCTTCGCCTTCGGCCAGAATGTGGGCGAGAATGCCTCCGAGGTGGAAAAACGCGCCGTGCGCGAGGCCGGCGCCATCGCCACCGACCCGGTGGTGCGCGCCCAGATCGACTATGAGAACGCGAAGATCATCCGTAAGCCCGGCGACTTCGCCGACGAGATCATGTCCGCCGGCGAGCAGCCTGACGGTGAGGCCACCGACAGCGCCACCGGCGGCGGCGACATCCGCATTGAAGGCGCCCGCGGCGCCGTGGTGAAACTGCCGGGGACGTGATCGGCCACGACATTTCCTGTCCGCTGCTCAGAGTAACTTCGGAGCAAACGAATCCTTTTGCTCCGAAGTTGCTGTTGTCATTCAATCAGAAGAAGCCGAGCTTGTTCGGATTGTAGCTCACCAGCATGTTCTTGGTCTGCTGGTAATGGTCGAGCATCATCTTGTGGTTCTCGCGGCCGATGCCGGACTGCTTGTAACCGCCAAAGGCGGCATGGGCCGGATAGGCGTGGTAATTGTTGACCCAGACGCGCCCGGCCTCGATGGCGCGGCCGAAGCGATAGCAGGTGTTGGCATCGCGTGACCACACGCCGGCGCCGAGGCCGTACATGGTGTCATTGGCGATTTCCAGCGCCTCGTCGGCGTTGCGGAAGGTGGTCACCGAGACCACGGGCCCGAAGATCTCCTCCTGGAAGACCCGCATCTTGTTGTGGCCCTTCAGAACGGTGGGCTCGATATAGAAGCCGCCGGTGAGGTCGTCCGTCACCGATGCCGCGCCGCCGCCGGTGAGCACCTGGGCGCCTTCCTGGACACCGATCTGCAGGTAGGACAGGATCTTTTCCTGCTGCTCGGCGCTCGCCTGGGCACCGACCATGGTCATCGGGTCGCGCGGGTCGCCCTGCTTGATCGCCTTCACACGCTGGATGCAGCGCTCGATGAAGGGCTCATAGATGTCCTCGGCAATCAGCGCGCGCGAGGGGCAAGTGCAGACCTCGCCCTGGTTGAAGGCGAACAGGACAAAGCCCTCAACCGCCTTGTCCAGGAAGGCGTCATCCTGGGCCATCACGTCGGAGAAGAAGATGTTCGGGCTCTTGCCGCCGAGTTCCAGCGTCACCGGGATCAGGTTCTCGGTGGCGTACTGCATGATCATGCGGCCGGTCTGGGTCGAGCCGGTGAAGGCGATCTTGGCGA
>CAZXWB010000434.1:0-1746 GCA_964644395.1 uncultured Hyphomonadaceae bacterium
CCCGCAAACCCGGTCAAGGGGATCGCTTGGCGTCGATCAGTGTCCCTTGCCGGAAGTCGATGTGTAGGTCGACGTGTTGCCGACCGCGACGGCCGATCCGATGATGCCGCCAGCGGTTGGCGTGAAGGCGCGGCCATAGGCGGTGACGCTGCCGGCATTGAACTGCTGGATGTTGCCGCTCACCGGCGCGGTGCCGCAGGTCGAGCAGACATAGGCTGAAGCCGCATTGCCGATGGCGGTGGAAGTCACAAGGCCGGTGCCGCCGGAATAGGAATTGCCGACGAGCTGGGCGCCGGAGGAGACATCGCCATAATTGCTCTGGATGCCGTAAAGGCCGGTTTCGAACCCGATATTGGAGATCAGGGCGGAGTTGCCGACGCCGTAGGCCGATGACGAGGCCATGCCGCTCCAGCTGTCGAGGGTGACGACGCTGTTGGCCGAGACCTCCGAGAGATTGCCCTGGAACAGTTCGGAGCCCTCGCGGCCGAGCGTGGCCGGGCCCCAGTCATTCACCACGGTGGCGGAATTGCCCGAGGCGGTGGCGGCGCCGATCGTGGTGCCGTTGGCATTCGGGCTGTAATACGACGTCACCGCCGAGATGGTCTCGCCAGCCGCCGTGGTCTGCACCGCTCCGGCGAAGGTCGTCGTGTTGTACCCCGTCACAGTCGTGGAATTGCCGAGCGCGGTGGTCACGACCTGGCCGGAATTGCCCTGGCAGCAATTCACCACGTCGGAGCCTGCATAGACCGAGCCATTGGCGTCCTGTTCCACGAAATTGCGGATCGTGCCGTTCTCGCCCTCTGCGGCCGACACATTGGCGGCGCCCGTGGTCGCGATGGCGAGATCATTGGCCTGCTGGACGCGGGTCACGGTGCGGGCGCTGACATCACCATTGGCGGTCTGCTCGCCGGTAGAGTTCACATCTCCGTTCCAGGAACCTGCGAGTGCGGAATTGGCGTAAGCGGTGGTCGTGCCGATCACGACGCCGTCCACCGGCCCGGTCTCGATATAGGTGTAGGCACCAGTCTCGCCGTCCATGGTCTGGGTCGAGCGGAAGTCGATCTGGCCGACCTCGCGCATGTTCGAGGTGACATTGCCATAGGCCGCCGAGGTGCCAACCGCTTCGGCCACCCGGTCCGGCGTGACCACTTCCATGCTCGACCAGACATCGCCCAGCTGGATTTGCTCGTTGAGCACCGGCGCATAGCCGGGGCAGGCCGGCTCATGGGCCCCGCCGCAGGGATCCGCGGCGGCGACCGGAGCCAGCAGCGCTGCAATCGCCGCGCCGCCAGCGGTGGAGAGAAGACGTTTCAGCATGGGATTTGGTCCTTGTCTGGTCGTTCGTTATCAGTTCCGGCCGCGCAGGATCGGCTTCAGGGTGCGGTCACGCTTTTCGTTCCAGCGCGACACCGATTCCCGCGAAGAAGCGTTGTTGGTGGCGAGGCTGGCCGCGGTCGCCGGGACATAGTCACCGGAAAGGCCATTGGTGGAGGTCGGGTCATCGACAACCAGGCCGCAGACGTCCGGGCCGCCGACACCATAGAGATTGGCGGTCATTTCCAGCACTGCGCGTTCCACCACGGAGCGCACTGCGAGCTGGATCGGCTCCTGGGCGCCTTCACCGATGCCGATGTCGAAGACATTGCCATTGGCGAAGTCGAAGATGCCGGCGGAGATCTCGCGACCGATGATCTGCTTCTGGTAGGAGATCACGTCGACCACTTCGAGGGTCTCGGTGTCCACCAG
>CAZXWB010000435.1:0-1743 GCA_964644395.1 uncultured Hyphomonadaceae bacterium
CAAAATCGCCCGGGGCGGACGGCAGACCTACCAGCGTGGTTTCCATCAGGCTGGTTTGAACATCCGCGTCGAACGCCACGCCCAGGCCGTTGTCCAGCGAATTCGGATTGTTGCCGGTGGGGCCGAACTGTATGCCGTCGGTGGTGCTGATATCCAGTGTTGAGGCGACCGTGTTCACGGCCAGGTTGGCCGGGAGGTAGCCGGTGCCGTTGCTGGGCGGATCGATCATGGTGAAGCCGGTGCCGACACCGCCGGCATCGCCAACACCGCCTTCATCAGCGTCCCAGTTCAGGTTGTACGGCAGATTGACCGGAACCTGCGAGCAATCCAGCGGCGAGATCGGTGCGCAGCCGCTACCGGCCGGTTGCGCCGGCAGTGCGTTGCGGATGACGAACACGTAATCCTGATAATCGCTATTCGACGCCTCTTCAAACGCCACCAGGAAACTGTTCGGTATGGCGTTGCCGCTGCGATCAGACAGCGGGTAGACGCGCGCCGAATGCGGCTCGAATCCGGCCGGGTTCAGCGCATCCTCGGTGAAAGCCGTGTGTGTAGGGCTGGTGGTGTACAGACCGAACACCTGGCTGCCGGGATCAAAGCTCATGCTGCCGGAAATCTGTTCCGGGAACAGGGTCTGATGCTCGGGCGGGCTGGAAGCGCCGCTGAGCTCGCCGACCTGATTCAGGATCGGCGTGGCGCCATCGGGCTGATACCAGCCGAACGGCAATACCCAGTCCGGAGAGTAGCGCGCCACCGGCTCGATCGTCACCGGGCTGTCGCCGGCCGACTTGCGGAACAGGCTGACCGCCACTTCATCGCCGATCGGATTCGGATCATCGCCGATGCTCAACGCAGTACCACCCACATCGATGCTGTAGCCCAGGGTATCGACAACCGTCTGCAATGGCGGCTCGCCGCCGCCTTCCAGGCCTTGAGCACTGAGGCCGAACAATGCGACCTCCAGAGTTGGCTCATCAGCATCGTTGCTGTTGATCTGCAGCAAGGCACTGAGCGCGCCAGTCACGCCACTGCCGGGGGTGAACTGCACCTCCACCGTGGCCTGCTCGCCGGGCTGTAAAGTCACCGGCGCGGGATCGGCGCTGATGGCAAAATCGGTTGCATTGCTGCCGGCCAGCGCGACGCTGGTCAGATCCAGATCGGCAGTGCCGTTGTTGGTGACTACCAGGCTTTGTACTTCTCCAGCCGTGCCCTGCACGCCGGAGTAAATCAACTCATCCTGATCGGCATCGATGTTGGGCACGCCGGCACCCAGCGGGCGCAGCAGTGTGATGGTGGGCGTACCCTGGGTTTCGCTGACATACAGGTTGCCGTTGCGGGTGTCTTCGGTGACATCCAGCGGCTTGCTGAGTCCGCCGAGACCCTGTATCGCCGACGACGTCTCGATGATATCGCCGCTGCTCATGTCCGGACGGATGGCGACGATATCGTTATAAACGAAACGCGCCACCAGCAATGCGCCCTTCAAACCGCCATCGAACGTGTTGCTCTGATATTCCAGCACGCCGTTGGGTGAATGCGAATTGGCCTGACCAAACACGGCGAAGTCGAGTACGGAATCGGCAGCGACATAATCGGCGTCGGGAACGGTACCCTCCGGATACTCACTGACTTCATTGAGATCGCTGCCACCGGTCGGATTGCCGCCGTTGAGCACGTAGTTGCACAGCGTCGGATTGGGATGGCCGTAGTAACCACCCTGCTCGACCTTGAACAGGAAGTCGG
>CAZXWB010000436.1:0-1737 GCA_964644395.1 uncultured Hyphomonadaceae bacterium
CCAAGTCGCGTGCTCAGGAGGCCAGCGAAAACACCGCCATCGGCAACACCTGCCTGTATGGTGCCACATCCGGCCGACTGTTTGCTGCCGGCGGGGCCGGCGAGCGCTTTGCGGTGCGCAATTCCGGCGCCGATGCAGTGGTCGAGGGTCTGGGATCCAATGGCTGCGAATACATGACCGGCGGGCGGGTCGCGGTGCTTGGCGAAGTCGGCGACAATTTCGCCGCCGGCATGACCGGTGGCATGGCCTTTCTCTGGGACCCAGACAGCACCCAGGCGGCGCGGATCAATCCCGGCGATGTCGTCTGCCAGCCCCTGAAGTCTTCCTACTGGTCGGAAGTGCTGGAACAGCTCCTGCGGGCGCACTTGGAGGCCACAGGCTCTCGCCGCGCCGCAGAACTGCTGGAGGAATGGGACAAGAGCGTCGGCCATTTCCTGCAGGTGGTGCCGAAGGAGATGCTGGAACGGCTCGAACAGCCGCTGGAGGATGGCGTGGAGGCCGTGGCCTGAGCCCGGATACGTAATCCACCGCATGGGGGAACACCCCATGCGCAAGCGGAATTGACAGGTTAGGTTGTCACTCAAACGTGACAGCCTGAAAGGGCTGCCCGATCACATCCGGGAGTGCCCAAAATGTTCGATTCCAGCCTGCCGCAGCCGCGCATCCTCTTGATCCACCCCAATTACCGCTCCGGCGGAGCCGAGATCGCCGGCAACTGGCCCCCGGCCTGGGCGGCGTACCTCACCGGCGCGCTGCGCCAGGCGGGCTACAGCGACATCCACTTCGTCGATGCCATGACGAACAACATTCCCGATGAGGAACTGCGCGAGCTGATTGCGACCATCCAGCCCGACATTGTCGGTGCCACGGCCATCACCCCGTCAATCTACAAGGCTGAACAGGCGCTCGAGATCGCCCGTGAGGTCGCGCCTGACGCGGTCACCATGCTGGGCGGCGTACATGCCACCTTCATGTTCAAGCAGGTCCTCACCGAGGCGCCCTGGATCGACGTGATCGTACGCGGCGAGGGCGAGGAGATCCTCGTCAACCTCGTCAACGCCATACAGGAAGGGCGTTGGCCGGAAGCGCGGGGTTCGATCGAAGGGCTCGCCTTCGAGGATGACGGGCAGATCGTCGCCACCCCCGCCGCGCCCACCATCAAGGACCTCGACGCCATCAAGCCGGACTGGGGTATCCTGGAGTGGGACAAGTACAAATACATCCCGCTCAACAAGAAGGTCGCCATTCCGAACATGGCGCGCGGCTGCCCCTTCACCTGCTCCTTCTGCTCGCAGTGGAAGTTCTGGCGCGATTACCGCATCCGCGACCCGAAGAAGGTCGTCGACGAGATCGAGGACCTGGTGGACAATCATGGCGTCGGATTCTTTATCCTCGCCGACGAGGAACCCACCATCAACCGCAAGAAATTTATTCAGTTCTGCGAGGAGCTGATCGCGCGCGGCCTGCCGAACAAGATCCAGTGGGGCATCAACACCCGCGTCACCGACATCATGCGCGACAAGGAGCTCCTGCCGCTCTACCGCAAGGCGGGGCTGGTGCATGTCTCGCTGGGCACAGAAGCCGCCGCGCAGCTGAAGCTCGACCAGTTCAACAAGGAAACCAGGGTCGAGAACAACAAGGAGGCGATCCGCCTGTTGCGCGAGGCCGACATCCTGACCGAGGCGCAGTTCATTGTCGGGCTCGACAATGAAACACCGGAGACGCTGGAAGAAACCT
>CAZXWB010000437.1:0-1735 GCA_964644395.1 uncultured Hyphomonadaceae bacterium
TGCTGCTCGATTCGATCAGGCTGCCCTGTGCTCTGGTCAGGGCGGGACGAATTTGCCAATCTCCCCCGGTGACCACAGGATATGCGTCCGACCGGAGGAAAAGAACCGACATGGCCATGAAGACATTCGCACTCGCCACGACGCTGGCGTCCGCTTTCATCCTGGCCGCCTGCGGTGGCGGCGGGGGTGGCAGCGAAGCCGACCAGGAGGCCGCCGAGCGCACGCTGCGCCGCGGCATCAGCGCCAGCCCCGATACGCTCGATCCCCACCGCTCCTCGGCGGCCTGGGAGAACATCATCATCGGCGACATGTTCATGGGCCTGTTCACCGAGGGCGCCGATGGCCGCCCCATCAACGCCATGGCCGAGGACTACACCGTATCGGAGGACGGGCTGACCTGGACTTTCCAGCTGCGCGATGATGTCACCTGGTCCGATGGCACGCCGGTGGTGGCCGACGATTTCGTCTTCTCCTTCCGCCGCATCCAGGAACCGGAACTCGGCTCCCAGTACGCCTCCATGCTCTGGCTGATCAAGAACGCCGAAGCCGTGAATGCCGGCGACCTGCCGGCCGAGGAAATGGGCATCCGCGCCGATGGCGAGAACACGCTCATCATCGAGCTGGAATATCCGGCGCCTTACCTGCCGGGCCTGCTGACCCACTACACCACCTATCCGGTGCCGCCCCATGTCGTGCGCGAGCACGGCCTGCAATGGACACGGCCGGAGAACATCGAGGTCAACGGCCCCTACAAGCTCGCCCAGTGGCGCATCAATGACTTCCTCTCGGTGCGGCGCAATCCGGAATGGGGCATGGGCGAGGGGCTCTGCTTCGACCAGGTGATCTACTATCCGATCGCTGATCTCGACGCGGTGGAGCGCCTGATCGAGGAAGGCAAGCTCGACAAGAACAATGCCTTTGCCGGCCAGAAGAAGGACACGCTGGAGGAGCGTTTCCCCGGCTGGGTACGCACCAATCCGGGCCTGATCACGACCTACTGGTCGTTCAACATGAATGTCGAACCCTTCGACGATGTGCGCGTGCGCAAGGCGCTCTCCATGGCGCTCGACCGGGACTTCATGGTCAGTCAGGTGCTCACGCCGGGCTATATTCCGGCCTATTCGCTCGTGCCGCCGGGCATGGACAATTACCGTCCCGGAGAGGCCGACGAGGTGATCGAATGGCAGGACTGGCCGCGCGAGCAGCGCCTCGAAGAGGCGCGCCGCCTGCTGGAGGATGCCGGCTTCGGCCCCGATAATCCGCTGGAATTCAGCTATATCTACCGCTCGACCTCGGACAATCCGAAGGTCGCGCCGGTGGCCGACGCGAACTGGCGTGACATCGCCGACTGGGTGCGCCCCTCGATCGAGATGCAGGACACCAAGATTCACTATGCCCGCCTGCGCGCCAAGGATTTCGAGGCCGCCGACGGCGCCTGGCTCGCCGACTTTAACGACCCCTACAACTATCTCTACCTGCTGGAATCCGACACCGGCCAGCAGAACTACTCCAATTATGCCAATCCGGAATATGACGCCCTGCTGTCCCAGGCGAATGCGACCCTCGACATGGAGGCGCGCACCGACCTGATGATCGAGGCGCAGAAGATCATGCTGGCCGACTATCCGATCACGCCCATGTGGTTCCAGGTCACCCAGAATCTCGTGGACCCGGAACTCACCGGCTATGAGGACAATGCCAATGACATCCACCGTACGCGCTGGATGTGCAAGCC
>CAZXWB010000438.1:0-1735 GCA_964644395.1 uncultured Hyphomonadaceae bacterium
CCAGGACGCGCCCGAGGATGCCTACCGTGTCTCGGTCGCCCCAGAGGCCGGCGCCCATGCAGGCGTGGCCGCGGGCTTCGCGGTTTCTTCGACTGGACAACCGGATGCGCAACTGGCCGCGGCATCCTCCCAGGGCCCGGTCATCGACATGGACGATCTCGACGACATGGTCTTCGGCTTTGGTGTCGAGGATGACGCGGACGATGATGACTTCGAGGCCTTTGAAACCGTTGCCGAGGCCCAGCGCCACCTGATCCCGACCCTGTCGGTCGATGAGATCAATGCCAAAGCTGGCGAGCTCAACACCAATGACGGCCTGGTTGCCTGGCTGAAGCTGCAGAAGTCGCGCCGTGCCTTTGCCGACATGAAGGCGGTCGGCGAAGCGGCGGAACGGTCCCGTGCGGTCTCGCTGGCGGCGCGAAACCTCGTCACCCAGGCCTATAATGAGCTCGGCCTTTACGAAGATGCCCGTCGGCGGGCCGACGGCGTGATCGCCGAAACCTCCTCCGCCGACGGCACGCCGCTGCCGGGCCTCGAAGATGACTGGCAGGAGGCCGTCGGTCACAAGGGCCGCGCCTTCAAGCAGGAATATGTCGACGGGAAGAAGCAGCATCCCGGCGTGACCCCCGGCCCCGCGGAAACCGAGCGCCTCCAGTCCGCCATTCAGCAATACAGGACGCTGTTCAATGCCCGAGGGAGCAAGGCCATCTGGGGCGGGGTCAATGTGGCGGCCTGCATGCACATGGCCAATGATGACGGGGTACCCACGGGCCTCGACATCAGCATCGAACGCGTGAGCGAGCTGGTCATCGAGCAGGTCCACGCCCGTGCCAGGCGCCTGGCGGAACTCATGGACCAGCCCGACAGCGCGGAACGCCAGTCACTGCTGGAGGACCGCGCCTGGGACATTGCCTCGGAAGCCGAAGCGCTGCTGGCCGTCGGGCGGTATCGCGCCGCCCGCGAAAAGTACACCGAACTCATCCGCCACCGGCTCGATGCCTGGCAAGCGCGCAAAGGCGCCGAACCCGACGCCGAGTTCAGCGATTTCGTCCTGTCGAGTGCCTTTCGCCAGCTCCACGAGGTCTGGGGCCTCGGCCCGCACCATCCCGACCCCGATGCCCGCGATCTCTACAACCATTTCCACCTGGTCGTGGCCCGCCTGCCGAACACCGAGACGGCGTTTTCCGTCGAGGATGTCGATGGCCTCGATGATGCGGGCTTTGAGTCCGGAGATGATTTCATCAATGAGGCCGACGCCCTGCTCGAAGCGGTCTATGACGGCTATGAGCCCATCCCGGCCGATGAATGGGGCCACCGGTTCCAGAGGGCGCTGCGGGCGATTGCGCGGATCACCTCGAACCGCCGCAATGCGAAGGGCGAGTACCGCGCCATCGGCACGGGTTTTCTCGTCGACGGCCGCGTGTTCAGCGAGGCCTGGGCCGGCGAGAAGCTGTTCGTCACCAATGAACACGTCATCAGCGACCCCGACCGGGCGAAATCCACCGGCTCTGCCCTGCGACCGGGCAGCGCGCGGATCAGCTTCACCATTGGCGACCGGGACAACGAATACCGTGTCACGGAGGTCCTCTGGCAGTCCACACGCTGGCACCATGACATCATCATCTGCCGGCTGGACCGGGAGCCGGCGCACATCGCGCCCTTCACCGAATGGGTCGATCCCCTGCTTCCGCTGGACGATTACAGCCCGCCGCTCGATGTCACCGTGATCGGCCAC
>CAZXWB010000439.1:0-1734 GCA_964644395.1 uncultured Hyphomonadaceae bacterium
AGCGACCGAGCTCGAAGGCGCTCATGTTGCGCTGCGGAGAGCTTGCAGTGCTCGGACCCCGGCCGGTGACGATCATGGGGTCCTTGGTGAGCTGGTGCATATCGACGACATGGGCGAGCGCGCGCAGCTGGTGCAGTTCGCCTAGTATGCGTTCGCGCTTGGTGCGGGTCTCCAGTGTCAGGAGAAACCAGCTGCCTGCCCCCATGAGTATGGCGATGTTGATCACCGCCTCGATGCCCTGGAAGAACTCGAAGGCCTCCGCTTCGAGCCGCGGCGTGGCGACATAGGTGTAGAGCGCATAGGCGATCACGGCGAAGCCGCCGACGAGGATAAGGCCGGTGAGGGTCCGCAGAAGGACAAAGGGTGCCGCGAGTTCGGCGACACGCCCGGCGGACTCGCGCGCGGTCTGGAGGAGTTCGTCGCACACCCGGCCAAGGCCGCGACCGGGAAAGCGCTCCCCGATCCGGCGCTGGAGCGTCTCGATGGTCGAGACGATCTTCTCCGGGTTCAGGGAGCGATAGGGCATGGCGGCTCAGTCCGGCGCGGCCCTATTCCGGCAGGTCGCACAGGCCCGGACGGTTGTTGCAGACAAGCTGGACATCCTCGATCCAGTCGGCAAAGCCGGCGAGGTTGGTGTACTGGGCATTGTATTCGCCCTGGCAGAACTTGCCCTCGGCATTGCCCTCCACCGCAGAAAGCACGCCGACCAGGCGGCGCGTGCCATCGTCTTCCTCGACATAGATCGGGCCGCCACTGTCGCCGATGCAGGGACCGGCGCCGTCAATGCTCGACACGCGGATGCGCGACGGCCCGACGCTTTCCACGTCGAGTTCGGTCTGCAGCAGGACATTCGACAATGTGCCGGCATTGAAATCGGTCAGGCCCCAGCCGGCCACGAAGGCGCGGGGATAATTGCGCGGGGTGAAGGCCTTCTCGGTGCCCATGAGCGGGGCGATGGGAATGTCGGTGAGCGTTTCGGCGACCTCCGGGGCGACCTCGATAAGGGCGATGTCATTGGTGTATTTCTGTGCCGCGCCGCCATAGGCGGCATGGCAGATGCCGCGGCTGGCCACGATGCGACGGCCCTCCGACAGGGTTTCGGAGCCGACCACGAGCTCGATCCGGTCGAAGCTCTGGTCGAGGCAGTGGGCGGCGGTGATGAACCAGGTCTCGGCAATGCGTGTCGTGCCGCAATGGCCGTGGCCCACAGCCGATCCGATGTCCTCGGCGGGTTCCAGCTTCACAAGGCCCGGAAATTCCTCCCGCGGAACCGGTCGGCCATTCACCTGGGCGGTGCCGAAACTGACCTCGGCCTCCGGGTCTCCGGCATCCATCAGCTCCGCAACGGTGATGTTCTCGGAGGAAAACACCCGGCAATTGACCGCATTGATCTCGGTCAGGTCGGAAATGTTGGGGACGGCTGGGGTTTCCGGTTCGGGCTCCACCGTATCGCTCACCGGATCGGTTTCCGGCGCGGTCGGCGTCTCCGGCTCCGTGGGCTCGCTCACTGGATCGGTCTCGCCGGGCGTCGTGGTGTTGGTTTCAGCTGGCGTTTCGGTCTCGCCATTGCCGGAGCCCGGCGTTCGAAGTCCGTCGCAGGCAACAAGAAACAGCGAAGCCGCACAAGTGGCGGCGAGCGTGCGAAGAATGGCCATGGCGTCCCTCCGGAGTTCGGCATTGTTAACCCTTCGCTTGAAGGGTGGGCCGGGTCAAGCCGTCGCAACTGCTCGATAC
>CAZXWB010000440.1:0-1731 GCA_964644395.1 uncultured Hyphomonadaceae bacterium
CTAGACCGTGTCATATAGCCCTCCTTTGCAGATTGCTTTAAATCTCAAAGCATTTTGCCGCAGTCAAGGGTTGGTTGGTTTTCTGGACAAATCGCTTCCCAAAAACCGGGCGTGGCAGAGTCCGGCTGGCCCCTGATCAATGCAATCAGCAACCTGTTCAAGGCGCTCAAAGACGCTCACGTCTGTGCCATCCGCGGGGCGGTTAAGACCCTCTTCCGGTCAATCCTGCCCGCCTACCCCGCCGCTTCCACGCGCATCCAGATGCCTTCCTGGTCGACCTGGACGCGTTCCACCAGCAGGCGGGCGACCTGGCTGTCATCGTGGAAGGCGGCACCCGTGACGCTGTCGAGGAGGGCTTTGGCGAGATTGTCGAGGTCCATCCAGGGCGGGTCGCCCTCATACTCCATGCGGATATGGACATGGAAATCGCCGTATTTCGGCGAAATGCGGGTGAATTCCTTGCGGAAGAACTCGCGCAGAAGGGTCTTGTAATACCGTGCCTGGGTCGTCAGCCCGCGCACCGAGACCTCCAGCGCGCCGCAATCCATGCGCGCGCGCACCTTGCCCTTGCCGGTCCAGTCGATTGTGAGAGCCATTGACGGTCACTACCGCGTCAGGTGCCATCCCGCCAGTTCCCGGCGCGCGACCGCCTCGATCACGTCGATAGCCGGGTCGCTGTCATTCAGGCAGGAGAGCGCCGCGAAGGCCTCGCCACCGGCCTCGAGGAACTCCTCCCGGCCCTCCATGGCGATCTCTTCCAGCGTCTCCAGGCAGTCGGAGATGAAGGCGGGCGAGGCCACGGCCAGGCGCGTGATCCCCTCCTCGGGCAGGGCTTCGAGGCGCTCGTCGGTATAGGGCTTCAGCCATTCCGTCGGCCCGAAACGGCTCTGGAAACTGGTCTCGGCGAAGCCTTCGGGCCAGCCGAGGCGTTCAGAGACCAGACGTGTCGTCTTGTGGCAGTGGCAGTGATACGGGTCGCCCTTGTCGAAATAGGATTTCGGGATGCCGTGATAGGACATGAGCACCTTCTGCGGCTCGAAATCGAGCGCTTCGATCTGGCGCTCCATGCTCATGGCCAGCGCCTCGATATAGGCCGGATGGTCGTGGAAGGGCCCGGCGGTGCGCACCGCGGGCTGCCAGCGCATCTTCATCAGCGCCTTGAAGGTCTTGTCGTAGACGCTGGCGGTGGTGGTGGCGGAGTATTGCGGGTAGAGCGCCACGACCACGATCTTCGTGCAGCCCTTCTCGCGCAGGACCTCAAGCTTGGATTCAATCGACGGATTGCCGTAATTCATGGCGAATTCCACATGAACGCCGGCCATCCGCGCCTGCAGCTTCTCCGCCTGGGCGCGGGTATAGATGAGCAGCGGCGAGCCGTCCTCGGTCCAGACCTTCCTGTAGGCCCGGCCCGACTTGGACGGCCGAAAGGTCAGGATCGGGCCCTGCAGGATCAGCTGCCAGATGAAGGGGTTCACCTCGATCACCCGGCGGTCGGACAGGAACTCCGACAGGTAGCGCCGCATCGACCAGTAATCCGTGCCGTCCGGTGTGCCGAGATTGACGAGCAGCACACCCACCTCGCCCTGGGCCACCGGCGGGTGATCGTCCGGCAGTTTCATGCGGGTGTCGAGGCTGGGCTCTGTCATCGTGTCGGGCATTGGCAATTTTCATCCTGTCCGGAAAGGCGTTCCATCAATGTTACGGATGGCGAGGGGCTTCGGATTGGCCAGC
>CAZXWB010000441.1:0-1728 GCA_964644395.1 uncultured Hyphomonadaceae bacterium
CGCGCCCCGGAAATCAGGGACGAGGACTGGTGATGCTGGAGTTCATTGGCGAGCGTTACAATTACTGGATGATCATCGGCCTGATGATGATCGGGCTCTACATCACCTTCCAGAGCTCCAACCTGATCAAGCGCCTCACCGGCTTGTCGATTTTCCAGACCTCGGTCTTCCTGTTCTATGTCACCCTGTCCAAGGTGGCCGGCGGCAGCGCGCCGATCCTCTACGGCAAGGACTGGAAAAAGAAGGACAAGGGCGCTGAAGGGGGCGCTGCCGAGGGCGCAACGGGTGCAGGCCCTGAATACGCTGGAGAGGACGTTGCGGTCTACGGGCCCGTGGACGGGCTTTACGAGACCTACTCCAACCCGCTACCCCATGTGCTGATTCTCACCGCCATCGTGGTGGGTGTGGCAACGCTCTCGCTCGGGCTCGCCCTGATCGTTCGCATCCGCGAGGCCTATGGCTCCATCGAGGCCGACGAGGTGGCCCGCATCGACCTGGAAACCGCGCTTGCCGAAGCCGCCGACCGTGAAGAATCGGAGGCTGCGGCTTGATGCAGTTCCTCCACGGCCTGGCGCCCGACGCCCTGATCCTGCACGCGCCTGCACTGCTGGTGGCAGTGCCCATGGTGTTCTCGGCGGTCACCACTTTCGTGCCGTCGGGCCGGCTGGCCTGGCTGGTGACGGTTCTGGTGTCGCTGTTTTCCTTCTGGTGCGCGGCAATCCTGCAGCACGAGGTCAGCCTCAATGGTCCGATCTCCTATGCGCTGGGCGGGTTTCCGCCGCCGCTGGGGATCGAGTTCCGTGTCGATGCGCTGAACGTGTTGTTCCTTCTGGTCGTCACCGCCTTCGGATTCCTTGCCGCCATCGGCTCCTGGGCCACGGTGGAGGCGGAGATCCGCGACACCCGGATCAACCTGTTCTACGCCGCCTACCTGGTCTGCTTCACCGGCCTGGCAGGGGTGGCGATCACCAATGACGCCTTCAACCTGTTCGTCTTCCTCGAGATTTCCTCCATCGCCACCTATGTGCTCGTCGGCACCGGCGCCCGGCGGGACCGGCGCGCCCTTCCGGCGGCGTTCAACTATCTCATCATGGGCACGATCGGGGCGACCTTTTATGTCATCGGCGTGGGTTTCCTCTATGCCGCGACGGGCACGCTCAACCTGACCGACCTGGCCGCCCGCATCCCCGACAGTGACAGCCCCCGCGCGGTGCAGGCGGGGCTCGCCTTCATCGTGGCCGGGCTGGGACTGAAATTCGCCATGTACCCGCTGCACCAGTGGCTGCCCAACGCCTATGCCTATTCGCCGAGCTTCGTGACCGTCTTCCTGTCGGCGACGGCCACCAAGGTCAGCTTCTACGCCATGATCCGCTTCCTGACCTATGTCTTCCCGGAAGTGGATGCCGAGAACATCCTGTTCACCGCCGTCTTTGCCCCGCTGGGCGTTGCGGCCATGATCATCTGCTCCTTCCAGGCGGTGTTCCAGGTCGATGTGCGCCGCACACTGGCCTATTCCTCCGTGGCGCAGGTGGGCTACATGCTGCTCGGCCTGTCGCTGGCCACCGCTGCGGGCCTGTCGGCAAGCCTGTTGTTCCTGTTCAACCACGCCCTGATGAAGGGGGCGCTCTTCCTCGCGCTCGCTGGTGTGGTCCTGCATTACCAGGGCACGCAGATGCGTGACATGGCCGGTCTCGGGCGCCAGGCGCCCTGGACGATGACCGCCTTCGC
>CAZXWB010000442.1:0-1715 GCA_964644395.1 uncultured Hyphomonadaceae bacterium
CGCGTAGGCCGCGTAGCTCTCCTGCTCCTTGCGCCGCCAGCGCGCCGCCGCCGCGACCTGCCCCCGCGCCTCGGCGATTTGGGCCAGGATGGCGTAGGTTGTCCACGGCTCAGAGGAAAGATCGAGTTGCTCCTTGATCTCCAGCGCGCGGCGGGCGTAGGATTCGGCCTCGTCCAGGCGATCCTGGGAGGGGGAGAGGGGGGGAGCGGGAGACACGGAGAGCAGGAGACCAGCAAGGTTACTGAGCACTTTGGCTTGTGCTGCAGGGTCTTTGAGTTGCTCAAACATCTCCAGCGCCCGCAGATACCAGCGCTCGGCGTCGTCTAAGCGGCCCGCGCCCTGCGCGACGAGGGCGAGTTGGTTGGCCGTCTCAGCCACGCCCTGGGGATGGTTCATCTGCTCCTCAAGGCGCAGACTCTCCCGGTAGCAGCGCTCCGCCTCGTCCCAGGCCTTCGCTGTCTCCGCCACCATGCCCAATTGGTGCCACACGACCGCCTCGCTCTGCGGCTCGCCCAACTTCTGGAAGGTCGCCAACGCCTCCGTGTACCGCTCCCGCGCCGCGCCCAACTCCCCGCGCCGCATCGCCAGCGTCCCCAGTTGACCGAGCTTGACGCCAACGCTGCGATGATCTTCCATCTCTCTGGAGATTTCCAGGCCGTTCTCATACGCCGCCTGCGCTTCATCGAACTTCCCCACCGCCGCCAGATTATCGCCCAGGTCGGTGTAAACCTTCCCCGCCATCGCTTTTGCATCCCTCCCTACTCCCTCCTCCCTACTCCCTCCTCCTATCTTTTCAAACCCCTCCAACGCCCGCTCGTGCAACGAGATCGCCTGCGCGGGCCGGCCCTGCGCCTCTAAGCAGCGGCCCAGACGCACCAGCGTCATCGCGTGATCGTAGGCGGCGTCATACGCCGCGCCCGCCTCGATCTTGGCCAGCAACGCGCGGAAGACCCGCTCCGCCTCCGCCGCCCGCCCCTGCTGGAGCAACGCATCCCCTCGCCGATCCATCAACAGATATTCCGCCTTCGTTAAACCACGATCTTCCTCCCCCGCTCGTGAACTTGTAACCTTCAACATGCAACGTTCAACCTCGTCCATCATCGCCTCCCGCTCCCGCCAGCGCCCGAAGTTATCCAGGAACTTGGCAATAGCAGCAGCGAAGCTCACCACCACCCCCCCTCGGTCCCCCCCGACATCAGGGGGGAAGGTCTGGGAAGCGGCGGCGTCCAGCGCCAGGTCCAAGGCGCGGCGCAGGTTGGGCATCTCGCGAACAGCGATGGCGCGGGCCTGGTGGGGCGTCTGCGTATCAGCCTGGTACAGGTAGTTCGCCAGGGCGTAGTAGCGCTGCCAGTACTTGGATTCTAGTTCAGCGCGACGGTCGTCGTCCAATCGCGTCGCTAAGTAGGGCGCTAACGTGGGATGGAAGCGCAGGAAGGGCGGAGTCACGCCGGGGATGGCTTCCGCCGTCAGCAGCGCGGCGGCCTCCAACTCGGCGCGGGCCGCCGGCCAGAGATCCTCGTCCATCCCCGTGATGGCCAGCAGGCTATCCTCCAAACATCCTCCCTGGAAGACGGCCAGGTCGGGCAGGGCGGCGCGGGTATCCTCCCCCAAGCGCCGCAGGGAGAACTCCAGCGAGACGGCTAAGCTCTCGTTGCGCGCCTCAGCCTCGCCCTCGGTGAAGCCGGGCAGCAGCGCCTCGAAGTCCGCCGTCAATT
>CAZXWB010000443.1:0-1701 GCA_964644395.1 uncultured Hyphomonadaceae bacterium
TTGCCGCCCTCATCAAGGCGCCCTGCGACCTGCTCTGGTTCGGCGGCATCGGCACCTATATCAAGTGCTCCACCGAGAGCCATGCCGACGTCGGCGACAAGACCAATGACGCCATCCGCGCCGATGCACGCGATGTACAGGCCAAGGTGATCGGCGAGGGAGCCAATCTCGGCATCACCCAGGCCGGGCGCATCGAATTCGCCATGAAGGGCGGGCGCATCAACACCGACGCCATCGACAATTCCGCCGGCGTCGATTCCTCCGACCATGAGGTCAACATCAAGATCCTGCTGAAAGCGGCGATCGAGAACGGCGCGCTGGCGGCCGAAGATCGCAACGACCTTCTCGCCGACATGACCGACCAGGTGGCCAGCCACGTGCTGGCGCACAATTACAGCCAGACCCGCGCCCTCAGCCTCGCCGCCCACGAGGCCGAGCCCGACCATGGCGCGCTGGAGCGCCTGATGGTGGAACTGGAAAGCCGCGGTGTGCTGGACCGGGAGGTGGAGGGCCTGCCGGCATCGGCGCAGATGGATGCGCGCGTCGATTCCGGGCTCTGGCTGACGCGGCCGGAGCTTTCGGTCCTGCTGGCCTGGTCGAAGATCGTCCTCTTCGACGACATTCTGGAAAGCGCCGTGCCGGAGGACCCCTTCCATGCCGAGACGCTGAAACAGTACTTCCCCGACCGGCTGGACGCCTTCGAGGTGGCGCGTGAGGGCCACCGGCTGAAGCGCGAGATCATCGCCACGGTGCTGGCCAACCGCCTGCTCGACCGGCTGGGCCCCGGCATGGCGCAGCGCCTGGCAGAAGCCAGCGGCGCGGGACCGGCCGCCCTGGTCACCGGCTTCACGCTGGCGGAGGAACTGTTGTGTACCCGGTCGCTCGAGGAGGAGATCGTCGCCCTCGACAATGAGGTCGCCGCCGAGCAGCAGACCCTGATGCGCGTGGAACTGGCCAATGGCCTGTTCAACCTGACCGCAAGGTTTGCCAACGACTTCGCAAGCGCCCCGGTCGGGGAAACGCTTGAAAGGCTGTCGCCAGCCTTCGCGACATTCCGCGAGGACCCGTTGCTGCTGGCCACGCCCTTCTCCCTGTCGCGGAAAGAGGAGCGCATTGCCGCCTTCACCGCCAGCGGCGTGCCCGAGGACCTCGCCCAGCGGGTCATGGCCATGCGGCCGCTGATCCAGGGGCCGCTGGTCATCACGCTGGCCGAGGAGACCGGTCGCGACATCGAGGCGAGCGCGAAGGTCTTCACCGCCGCTGGCCAGGCGCTGAGCCTTGACCGGTTGCGCGTCGTGGCGGGCGAGACGCTCGCGCAGATGCCGTTCTGGGACCGCGTCGCCACCCGGCGTTTCATTGCCGACATGATGGCCCAGCAGGTCCGCCTGGCGAAGACCGCCATCGCGGCGCGCGGCGACGAGGATGACCCTGTTGCGGCCTGGCTCCGCGACAGGGAGGCCGACCGCGAGGCGCTGGTGGCGGCGATCGATGCCAAGGCCGAGGATGGCTGGTCCTACGCCAAGTTTGCCATCGCGGCCGACGATATCCGGCGCTTCATGGAAGCCAATGGCGAGGGAGGTGAGTGATGGTACGTCTGGCCCAGGACCTGCGCTTCAGGGATGGCGCGCCCGAAGATGCCGAGGCCCTGTCGCGACTGGCCCAGGACACGTTCGAGGAGACATTCGGCGGGCTTTACCGGCT
>CAZXWB010000444.1:0-1701 GCA_964644395.1 uncultured Hyphomonadaceae bacterium
AGGCCGCCGGAGCGTTCCGGCGGCCTTGTCTGTTTCCGGCAGACGTGTCGCTCAGGCCTCGCTCGGGCGAAACTCCAGAACCACGCCATTGATACACCAGCGCTGGCCGGTGGGCGGCGGGCCGTCCTTGAAGACGTGGCCATGGTGCAGCCCGCACACGGCGCAATGGCACTCGGTGCGCGGATAGATCAGTTTGAAGTCGGTCTTGGTCTCCATGACGTCCTCCGACACCGGTTTCCAGAAGCTCGGCCAGCCCGTGCCGCTGTCGAATTTGTGCTCTGAGGACCAGACCGCCGTGCCGCAGCCGACGCAATGGTAGAGCCCGGCGCGCTTCTCGTCATTGTGGTTGCCGGGCGAAAAGGCCCGCTCGGTACCTTCCTGCACGCCGATCTTGTATTGTTCCGGCGTCAGCAGCTCCTTCCATTCGGATTTGGAACGCTCGATCTTCGTGATGGTCATGGCCTTATTCCTTCGCCCGCTTCAGGTCTGAGCCTGAATGTGGGGCTGCAGCTGAAGGGGTCCAATGCACAGGAACGAGAGCGCCGGAGCGTCAAGCGTAGGCCACCATCAGCGTTTCCGCCACCAGGGCCGGCCGTTCCTCGCCCTCGATCTCCATGGTGGCTTCCATCCGCATCTGCTTGCCGCCGGATTTCTCCGTCACGTCGAGGCATGTCTGGCGCAGGCGCACCCGTGAGCCCACCGGCACCATATTGGTGAAACGGACCTTGTCGGAGCCGTAATTGATCGAACGCGAGGTGCCCGTCACGCGCAGGATCTGCCAGCCGAGCATGGGCAGGAGCGACAGGGTCAGGTAGCCGTGCACGATGGGGCCGCCGATTTCCCGCGTGGCGCGATCGACATCGACATGGATCCACTGGTGGTCGCCGGTGGCATCGGCAAACTGGTTGACCCGGTCCTGGTCGATGGCGAACCAGTCGGACACGCCGACCTCCTGTCCGACCAGGCTTTCCATTTCCTCGAAGGGCACTTCACGAGCGGCCATGGGCGAGAGTCCTCTTTTTGTGGGTGTCTGCAAGCGGAAAGCCGGGCGTGCCGGCATCCTCGGGGTTTTCGGCGAGCCAGGCGGCGCGGATGGCGCGGGAGTCATTGTGCCGGCCATCGGGCGACCAGCCGGGCGGGCGGGCCAGGCGGGCGAGCCAGCGCTGCGGTCTAAGCCCGTCGCGGGCGAAATCGCGCCCCAGCGCGACATATTCGTGGAAACTCACCCAGAGCGGATTGTAGCTGTCGAGATTCTTCACCAGGCCAAAGTCGGGCCGGTCGGTGTCGAGCTCCGGCACGAAGGTGGCGAACATGCGGTCCCAGATGATCAGCGTGCCGGCATAATTGGCGTCGAGATAGCGCGGATTGCGGGCATGGTGGACGCGGTGGTGCGACGGCGTGTTGAAGATGAATTCGAACCAGCGCGGGAACCTGTCGATGGCCTCGGAGTGTATCCAGAACTGGTAGAGCAGGTTCAGCCCGCCCACGAAGACGATGACCGCCGGATGCCAGCCGAGGATGCACATGGGTGCGCCCAGGATGACGAGGCCCGTGAACTCGCCGGTCCAGGGCTGGCGCAGGGCAGTGGTGAGATTGTAGTGCGTGGAGGAATGGTGCACGACATGATTGGCCCAGAACCAACGCGTGCGGTGCATCAGCCGGTGCTTCCAGTAATACACGAAGTCATAGGCGATGAAGGCG
>CAZXWB010000445.1:0-1697 GCA_964644395.1 uncultured Hyphomonadaceae bacterium
GCGGTGAAGCGCAAGCTGCAGCCGGGCGACAAGATGGCCGGCCGTCACGGCAACAAGGGTGTGATCTCGAAGATCAACCCGCTGGAGGACATGCCCTTCCTGGAGGATGGCACGCAGGTCGACATCGTTCTGAACCCGCTCGGCGTGCCGTCGCGCATGAATGTGGGCCAGATCCTTGAAACCCATATGGGCTGGGCCTGTGCGGGGCTCGGCCGGATGATCCAGGACGCCCTGGAAGCCTATCAGCGCGAGCACAAGCTCGAGGATTTCCGCGAGAAGCTCGCCCATGCCTATGGCGACGGCGTTGAGGTGCCCGACACCGCCGAGGAACTTGTGGAACTCGCCGGCAACCTGAACAAGGGCGTGCCCATCGCAACGCCGGTCTTCGACGGTGCGCGCGAGCCCGACATCGTCACCGTGCTGGAGCGCGCCGGCCTGGATCCCTCCGGCCAGGTCACGCTGTTCGACGGTCGCACGGGCGAGAAATTCGCCCGCCCCGTGACGGTGGGCTACAAGTATATGCTCAAGCTCCACCACCTGGTGGACGAGAAGATCCATGCCCGGTCCACAGGTCCGTACTCCCTCGTCACCCAGCAGCCGCTCGGCGGCAAGGCCCAGTTCGGCGGCCAGCGCTTCGGTGAAATGGAGGTCTGGGCCCTTGAAGCCTACGGCGCCGCCTATACCTTGCAGGAGATGCTCACCGTAAAATCCGACGACACGGCCGGTCGCGCCAAGGTGTACGAGTCCATCGTGCGAGGCGATGACTCCTTCGAGACCGGCATTCCGGAGAGCTTCAACGTCCTCGTCAAGGAAATGCGGTCCCTCGGCCTGAATGTCGAGCTGATCGAGGAGAAGCGTCCCGATGACGAGGACGGAGACGCCTGAGTCGTGATCTGATTACGGCGGGACCTGTGACCAGCGCAGGCCCCGCCGGAGCCTTTTTCCAGCGGCCCGTTTCGGCCGCGCGCTGCACACCCGGGAGCCCACTCCATGCGCCAGGAGCCCACCAACGCCTTCCAGCCCAACCAGCCTCCGGCCCCGAGTTTCGAGGCCATCAAGATCACCATTGCCAGCCCCGAAACGATCCGTTCGTGGTCCTGGGGCGAGGTGAAGAAGCCCGAGACGATCAATTACCGGACCTTCAAGCCCGAACGCGACGGGCTGTTCTGTGCTCGCATCTTCGGTCCGGTGAAGGACTATGAGTGCCTTTGCGGCAAGTACAAGCGCATCAAGTATCGCGGCGTCATCTGCGAGAAGTGCGGGGTGGAAGTCACCCTGGCGCGGGTCCGGCGCGAGCGTATGGCGCATATCGAACTCGCCGCTCCGGTGGCGCACATCTGGTTCCTGAAATCGCTACCCTCGCGCATCGCGCTCCTGCTCGACATGACACTCAAGGATGTGGAGCGTGTGCTCTATTTCGAGAGCTACATCGTCACCGAGCCGGGCCTGACGGAGTTCGAACCGAACCAGGTGCTGAGCGAGGAAGAGTATTTCGACGCCCAGGACCAACTCGGCGAGGACGCCTTCACCGCCATGATCGGTGCCGAGGCCATCCAGGAAATCCTCAAGGGGATGGACCTCGAACTGTTGGCCGAGACCCTGCGCGAGGAACTCGCCGAGGCCACCGGCGAGCTGAAGCCCAAGAAGATCGCCAAGCGCCTGAAGGTGGTGGAGAGCTTCATCGCGTCGGGTGCGCG
>CAZXWB010000446.1:0-1680 GCA_964644395.1 uncultured Hyphomonadaceae bacterium
CTCTGGCAGGCGCTGGACGAGGCCTGCGCGCGCCATGAGATCGAATGGGTCTGGGTCAGGGGCCATGCCGGCGATGAGGGCAATGAGCGCGCCGATGCGCTGGCCCGGGACGCGGCGAAGGCAATCGCCACCGGCCCGCCCTCAGAAACGCCGGACCACGAGCACGGTTGACTGCGCCGATTCCACGATCACGGCCTCACCCTCCCGGAAGTCCTCGCCCGTGGCGCTCTGGGCGCCCCAGGTCGTGTCGCCGAGCTTGATACGGCCCGATCCGTCGGCGAAATCGCCCGCGACGGTGGCGCGCCGTCCGACAAGGGATTCCGCGCGCCGGTTCAGCCCCGGATGGCTGGAGGGCGGCTTGCGCAGGCCGGCAAAGGCGGTCCGTCCGAGGATGGCCAGCAACACCGCCAGGACAACGAAGGCGGCAATCTGGGCCTCCCAGCTCATCATGGCATCGGGCAACGGGATGAGGCCGCTGGAATAAAGCCCCGTCAAGAGGGCGGCGGTTCCGATCCAGAGCAGATCGAAGGTCCCGATCATCATCTCGATGCCGATCAGCACCAGGCCAAGCGCCACCCAGTGCCAGACCGTGAGGGGCGTGAGGAAGTCCACAAGGGCATCCATGGAAAACTCCTTTCAATCCAGAGGCCAGGGAATGGGGCGCGGCGGCGCGAAACGTCCCGCCGCCGCAAGGGGCCGTCAGTCGCGCCCTCCCGCCGGCGGCACCGCCGTGGACGGTGACGCGGTCGTTGCATCACGCGCGGCCTTGGCGCCATCCGCCAGCCCCTTGATCCCCTCGATTGTGCCGAGGATGGAGGAGAACTCCGCCGGGATGATCACGGTCTTGTTCTGGGGTGATTTCGCAAGCGCCTCGAAGGCGGTGACATATTGCTGGCCGAGAAAATAGTTGACGGCATTCACATCGCCCTTGGCGATGGCTTCCGACACGAAGGCGGTCGCCTTGGCCTCGGCTTCGGCCTCGCGCTCGCGGGCCTCGGCGTCGCGGAAGGCGGCTTCTCGCCGGCCCTCGGCCTCGAGGATCTGGGACTGCTTTTGCCCTTCCGCCTTGAGAATGGCCGACTGTTTCTCGCCCTCCGCGGTCAGGATTTCCGCGCGCTTCAGGCGTTCCGCCTTCATCTGGCGGGCCATCGCCTCGGTGATGTCGGCGGGCGGGGAGAGGTCGGCGATCTCGATCCGGGTCACCTTCACGCCCCAGGGATTGGTGGCGGCATCGACGATGCGCAAGAGCCGGGCATTGATGTCGTCACGATTGGACAGCACCTCGTCGAGGTCCATGGAGCCGACCACCGAACGGATATTGGTGAGCGACAGGTTCTCGATCGCATTGTTGAGATTGTTCACCTCATAGGCCGCCGCCACGGGGTCGATCACCTGGATGAACACCACAGCGTCGCACGACACCTGGGCATTGTCGCGGGTGATGACCTCCTGGGTCGGGATGTCGAGCACAGTCTCCATCATGTTCATCTTCCGCCCCACACGGTCCATGATGGGCACGATGACATGCATGCCGGGCGACAGCGTCTTGGTATAACGCCCGAAGCGCTCGACGGTGTAACTGAAGCCCTGCGGCACGAATTTCAGTGCCGATGTGACAAGGATGATTCCGAAAACGGCCAGGATGCCGAGAATGATGATTGGGTCCATCTGTCTCCCCTT
>CAZXWB010000447.1:0-1678 GCA_964644395.1 uncultured Hyphomonadaceae bacterium
CATTAAGCAGAAAGCTACTTTACCCCGTAGACAAGCACCTCATAATTACCATCATTAAAGGCTTTCACCAATGTAAACTGATCGAAGAAATTATCGTATTGCATCACTTCAGTATCGTATTCTTCTGGCTGCAAATAAAAACGCCCATACATCCCCTGCCCAAAAACCAGATAATCAAAGTCATTTTCAATGTACCATTCCGGTTCACGATTGATCATTCTGCCAACTCCACGAACTGAAAAGAGCGCCGGATCTACAAATGGCGCATAGGATTCAAGGGCAATTTTTGATCTCGGCGGCAAGTTATCCACGATCCACACCCTTGCCGTCTCACGGCTGTTGACGGTCGTTAACCTACGAGTATCCACGATTGTTCTCGAAGTTGGGAAGGCAAGCGCCGCTATTGTCAGACAAGCAAACGCAACCATAGATAAATTGCGCTGCGTTTTTGAAGATATTTCCTTGATCTTGCGCCATAAGCACACTAAAAACCAGGCCGCTAATATAAACAAAAATGGAGCTATGGGGATAAACGTACGGTCGTTTCTTACGTTGAGGGTGCTAATATATCCGAAATACACGACAGGAAAAATTGCGAGGAGGGCTATTTCCTTTGATCCCACGTAGACGCCATACAATATTTGCAAAATGGCAAAAATATAGAGAATGCCCCCTGTTTTCCACGCATAATCTAAGTACCACCTTAAGGTATTTCCTTCCATACCTGGATGAGATGCAACCCTGTAATACTGCGCATGGTATACAAAATCTTCATAGAACTGGGAGAAATCCAATAGAGCAAAAGGAGTAGTAAGTAAAAATCCCACCCCACACAGGAATAGAGCAATGTAGAGGTTTTTTTCCTTGAGTGCTCCCTTGCCGTAGCGCAGAAAATGGGCCAGGATCAAAGCCAAAAATATCAACCCGCCATTGTACTTACTGGAGATGGCAAAACCCACACACAACCCTGCAATGACATAATGCCACGTTTTACCTTGTTTGTAGATCAAAATTGAAGCAAGGAATGCAAGCAACATAAAAAATACAACGTAGATATTCGGCGTTACGAGACGACTGTGCGCAACCATCGAAGGAGAAATCGCCATCATGCACGCAGCCAAAATTCCCGCTGATGTTTTATGTGTAATTTGCTTGGCAATTAAAAAAGTCACTATCACCGTTCCAACACCAAAAAAAACTGAGACCAACCGATGAAGTAAGACCGAAGTGGGAAATGGCGCCTTGGTTACGCCCATCGTCAATGAAATGAGTGGAAGAATATCATGGCGTGTTTGAAATACGTCCACCAGTTTGCCAAAAAAGTAATAGGGAATATAAGTCAACGTGTTGATGTATAGAGGTAAAGAGGAGTAACCGAAAAAATGCGGGTTCAAATCTCCCGTCACAAACATATCTCGAGAAATCGCGATGCTGACAGGTTCATCGGGGTGATAGACATATGGCAGATCATAAGTAATACCCCATACTCTGAAAGCTATAGAAATAATAATGATGCAAAAGACCATTAATATCATACGCTGACGCTTCACCAATATCTTCCTTGCTTTCTTTCCTAAAAGGTGGCTCAAGCCTCGCTCACTTTGGATCGGTTTATCTTGGAATCAGGCGCAAAATTGATACACCTTCGTTTTGATAAACCACGTTTGCGCCATTCACT
>CAZXWB010000448.1:0-1676 GCA_964644395.1 uncultured Hyphomonadaceae bacterium
CTTGACTTTGTCACATTAGATTTTTTTGATAAATTTTTTTTAAGGTGATCCGTGGGATAGCAGCCTATTTAAACATTCATCCATCTACGAAGGATGGATGGGATGCATAGATGAAATTCTTGTTATCCAAAAAGGATATACAGGGCTCATATAATTTGATCAATCACTTGCATGAGGGGTACGAAATTCATTTCATTTCAAAAACGCGGAACATGATCAAACAATCATATCAATATATCCAAGGTAAGTTTCTCACCATGGGAAAAGGGAACATGACAACGTATCAAAAAAAGGTACCAGATTGCAACAATCAATCATTGCAGCATTTTGTTTCCAATTCACCTTGGAAACATACACCAGTTATTAATCATATTCAACAGGATGTCATCAATGCCATTGGTGACTCGATCAATGGGTCCATTCATGTTGATGAATGCTGCTTGCCAAAGCAAGGGAAACATTCAGTAGGTGCCGCTCGTCAATACTGTGGTAGGTTAGGGAAAATAGCGAACTGTCAAGTTGGTGTTTTCCTCGGATACACTAATGATTCCTTTCGCACGTTACTTGATGAACGATTGTATCTCCCTCAGGACTGGATAAAAGACAAAGAGCGTCGGAAGAAATGTGGGATGCCCTGGCGTATACGGTTCAAGAAGAAAACTGAGCTTGCCTGGGAGATGATACAGCATGCACAAAAACAACAAATTCCCTTCGGTTGGATTGGTATGGATTGTTTATATGGCCGGGATAGCTGGTTGAGAAATAAAATAGATCAGCATGACATGATTTTTATCGCGGATATTCCACATAATCTTCGGGTATGGTTGCAAAAACCAATGGTGGGTATTCCGCAGAGGAAAGAAGGACGAGGACGTCCACCATCAAGAGAGCAAGTGTTGGATGGTGAGTCATTTCGTGTGGATGAATTAAAAGATCGGGTAGCAGGGAGTGAATGGAAACATTTGTTTATTCGTGACAGTGAACGCTGTGAACTCTGGGCAGATATGCTTTTTTTACGAGTGTACCCTTGTGAAGAAGATGGTCTTCCTGGGAAGGAATGTTGGTTGATCATCAGTCGTAACTCGGAAAATAAGCGAGTGACCTATCAGTATTCAAATGCACCGAAGGAGACCAGTAAGGATCAGTTAGCAAAGATGTCGGGGAGCCGGTATTGGATTGAACGCACCTTTCAAGATGGAACTGGTATTGCAGGGTTAAAGGATCATCAAGTACGAAGTTGGACTGGATGGCATCATCATATGACGATGACTATGCTTGCCATGTTGTACTTATTGCTTCTTACCATGAAACTGGGGAAGAAAGCAGATTTTCTTACGGTGCAGGATGCTAAGGAGATTCTTGAAGTGGTGATGCCGAAACGGCATATTTCTCAGGATGAGTTCGTGCAGATGTTGTTTGAAAAACAGAAAAAACGGGTTTCTGCTCGGCAGTCGCATCATCGACATCATCAATAACAGGTAGCGTGTTGAGTTTATTTGTTGTTGAAGGCAGATTCCTGCCTTCATCGAGTGTATACTATTTTTTGATGTCATCTGTTGATGAAGAATAGCAGTTTTGATACTGATTAGTAAAGAAGGAGGATGTTTTGATGTACACTGTTCACCGTTTGTCGGATTAGATTAAGTTGTATTTCTTATTAATCTGACAAAGTCAAG
>CAZXWB010000449.1:0-1675 GCA_964644395.1 uncultured Hyphomonadaceae bacterium
CCGTTTCCACCGCTGCGTCCTGCATTCTCGCTAAGGCGCATGGTCTGTCCGGTTATCCGCTCATCTAAGGTAAACTGGGCTACCATGCCGCGCAGCTGCTGGGCCTGTCCGGCAAGCTCTTCGCTGGCCGAAGCGCTCTCCTCGGCACTGGCCGTGCTGGCCTGCGTGGCCTGGTCTATCTGGTCCAAGCCCTCGGTAATCTGCTCTATCGCCTGTGCCTGCTCACGGCTGGCCTGCGCGATCTCCTCGAGAAAGTGCGCCACCTTCGTCGAGCCGTCCACAATCGCCCCCAGCTGCGTGGCCGTCGCATCGGCCGCCTCGGTTCCCTGCTGTATGTTCGTCACCGTCTCTTCGACCATCCGCGTGGTCTCCTTCACCGAGTCGGCGCTCTTTACCGCCAGGTTCCGCACCTCGTCGGCCACCACGGCAAAGCCCTTGCCGTACTTTCCGGCCCGCGCCGCCTCTACGTTGGCGTTCAGCGCCAAGAGGTTGATCTGGAAGGCGATGTCGTCGATGACCTTTACCACCTTGTTGATCTCATCCGATGAGGCGTTGATCTTCTCCATGATCTCGGCCAGCTGGGCCATCTTGCGGTTGCCGTTGTCGGCATCCTCGGTGGCCTGCTTGGCAATGGCGTGCGCCTCGGTGGCGTTCTCGGCGTTCTGCTTGGACTGACTGTTGACCTCGTTCGTCGAACTGGTGATCTCCTCTAAGCTGGAGGCCTGTTCGGTCGCCCCCTGGCTGAAGTTCTGGCTGGCCTGGCTGACCTGGTCGGCCCCGCTGTTGACCTGCTCGACGGCGCTGTTGACCTGTCCGAGCAGCTCGTTGAGGGCCTGCTTCATGATGATAAGCGACTCCCCGAGTCCGTCCTTCTCCGACGCCTTCTCAATATCGACCGACAGGTCCTTGTTGGCGATCTGCTTGATCTTCTCGGCCTTGTACTGCAGCGACTTCTGCATCTCCCGCAGCGCCTCGGCGAGAACTCCCGCCTCGTCCTTTTGATAGACGTCGAGTTTGGAGTTCAGATCTCCGAGGGCTATCTCCTGGGCAAAGACCACGCCCTTCTGCAGCGCCCGCACGATCGAAATAGTGAGGAAGGCGGCGATGATGATCGCCAGGATAACCGCAATGACCAATCCCGTGGCGATGAAGATCACCGAGGTGGAAACCTTGGCCACCGCCTCATTGGCAATCCGCTTTGTCGCCTCGATACCGGCAAGAGATGTCCCCTGAGCGGCCTCTAATACCTTGTCCGCCGCCTCGCCGCGCAGCACGTTCAGCTCCTGAAGCCGATTATACGCGCCGGAGGTCTCCTCTAAGGCCGAATAGTAGCGGCCCCGGGTGGCGGCAATCGTGCTGAGGGCATCGCGGTCGGCCTTAAGACGGGTTATCGCATCCAATTCCACCGCGAGGGCGGGGATTTGGTCGAGACGGTCGATGGCTTCGCCCAGCACCTCGTAGTCGAAGTCCGCCTGGGCCTTGAAGACGAGGATCCGCGCGTTGTTCGCGTAGTCGATGGCGTTGTTCATCAGGTAGATCTTCCGAACCCGTTCGGCCAGGGCCGCATCGCCCGCCTCGTTGGCCAGGTCCTCTTGAAAGGACTCGTTCTGCGATGAAAGAAAGGCATTGGCCTGCTGAATGTAGAGCGCTGCGTTCTCATCGAGGACCGTCCGCA
>CAZXWB010000450.1:0-1665 GCA_964644395.1 uncultured Hyphomonadaceae bacterium
AACTGGGCGGCGGAGTATCGCGGGGCTGCGAGCGTCGTCTACGGGCATACGCCCGTGCCCGAGCCGGAGTGGCTCAACCGCACAGTGAACATCGACACCGGCTGCGTTTTTGGCGGCAATCTGACGGCGTTGCGCTGGCCGGAGCGGGAACTGGTCTCCGTGCCCGCCAAGGCCACCTATTGCGAGCCGGCCAAGCCGTTCCTGGAAGAAGACCAGCAGGCCCCCGGCCTGACAGCCCAGCAGGCCCACGACGACCTGCCTGATATTGAGGACGTGATCGGCAAGCGGATCATCTCCACGCGGCTTCGGCGGAACATCACCATCCGCGAAGCCAACGCGACGGCTGCGCTGGAGGTGATGAGCCGCTTTGCCGCCAATCCGAAGTGGCTGATCTATCTGCCGCCGACGATGAGCCCGTGCGAGACGCACCAGACCGATGGCTTCCTGGAGCACCCGGACGAAGCCTTCGCCTACTTCCGCTCGGCCGGCGTGCCGAAGGTGGTCTGCGAAGAGAAGCACATGGGCTCTCGGGCCGTGGTGATCGTCTGCCGTGACGGCGACGTCGCCCGCGAACGCTTCGGCGTGGACAGCGGCGAGACGGGCATCGTCTACACCCGCACCGGCCGACGCTTCTTCGATGACCGTGAGCTTGAAGAGGGTCTGCTCGCCCGCGTCCGGGCCGCCATGGACGTTGCGGGCTTCTGGAACGAGTTCAACACCTCGTGGGTCTGCTTGGACTGCGAACTGATGCCCTGGTCGGCCAAGGCGCAGGAACTGGTTCGCTCGCAGTACGCAGCCGTCGGCGCTGCGGCCCGGGCGTCGCTTCCAAAGGCCGTATCAGCCCTGGAGCGGGCGCGTGACCATCTCGGTGACGAGGATGAAATCGGTGCGGTCCTCGATCGCTATCGCAGCCGGCAGGAAGCGATCGAGAAGTACGTGGCTGCCTATCAGCACTACTGCTGGCCGGTGACCGGCCTGGACGATCTGAAGCTCGCCCCGTTCCACGTGCTGGCCACCGAGGGAGAGGTGCATGTCGATCGCGACCATGTCTGGCACATGGACACGCTAACCAAGGCGTGCGCCAAGGACGAGCAACTTCTGCTGGCCACGCCGTACAAGGTGATCGACGTGACGGATGCGGACAGTTGCTCCGAGGGCACGAGCTGGTGGCTGGAGCTGACCGGCGGGGGCGGCGAGGGAATGGTCGTCAAGCCCCTGGATTTCGTCATCCGTGGCAAGAAGGGTCTCGCCCAGCCGGCCGTGAAGTGTCGCGGCCGGGAGTACCTGCGGATCATATACGGCCCTGATTACGATATCCCCGAGAACCTCGTCCGCCTGCGCCAACGCGGGCTCGGCCGAAAGCGATCATTGGCCCTGCGTGAGTTTGCCCTGGGCATCGAGTCGCTCGAACGGTTCGTCCGCCGTGAGCCGCTCCGCCGAGTGCACGAGTGTGTCTTCGGCGTCCTGGCGATGGAAAGTGAGCCGGTCGATCCGCGCCTGTAACCGGTTCCCTCAAGGTCTTGAGAGTCGTCTCGCGCGAGAAGCGAAAGACGGTGTCAAGGCGGTTGGCGGCACCTCAAGGCCCACGACCTCGGAAGTCACACGGAGTTGTCGGGTTGAGAATGCGGAGGTGAGGTATCTTGGCGTGCGGGGTGTGCCAGTTCA
>CAZXWB010000451.1:0-1664 GCA_964644395.1 uncultured Hyphomonadaceae bacterium
CGCTCGACGGACTTCAGGTGCTTGTGCTCCTGGGTGAGCGCTTCGTGGCCCTCAACAGTCATGGGAATACGCTGCATGGTGTCAGTCCGTTATCTGTTCTCGATTTTAAGGGATCCAAGGCTAATCGCCAGCGGATCAGCGCATCAAGCTTGTTATTCAGTGCGCCGATTGCAAGGGGCGACAACTCCTCAGTGCGTAATGGCCTGCAATGGCTGGACCTCCAGCCGGTGGGTGCGGGCAATGGAAATTGCCTGGACAGCGGCCCGTGCGGCGGCCAGCGTCGTATAGTAGGGGATTTTCTGCGTCAAGGCCGTGGTGCGGATGGTGAAGCTGTCCTTCAGCGCCTGGGCACCCTCGGTGGTGTTGAAGACAAGCTGCACGCCGCCATTGATCATGGCATCGACGATGTGAGGCTGACCCTCGATCACCTTGTTGACAGGCTCCACGGCCAGGCCCTGTCCATCGAGATAGCGCGCAGTGCCGCGCGTCGCGATGAGGCGGAAGCCGAGCGCCAGCAATTCGCGCGCCGGGGCGATGATGCCGGCCTTGTCGGGATCCTTGAGCGAGATGAAGACCGTGCCCGACTGGGGCAGGTCTGAGCCCACCGCGATCTGGGATTTCAGGAAGGCGGTGGGGAAATAATCGTCCCAGCCCATGACCTCGCCTGTCGAGCGCATCTCCGGGCCGAGAATGGGGTCGACGCCGGGGAAGCGCGCAAAGGGGAAGACGGCCTCCTTCACCGCCACGCGGCGGGCTTGGGGAGGGTTAAAGCCCGACTCCTCAAGCGTCTGTCCGGCCATCACCCTCGCCGCCGCGCCCGCCAGGGGCTGGCCGATGGCCTTGGCTACGAAGGGCACGGTGCGCGAGGCGCGGGGATTGGCCTCGAGGATGAAGATGTCCTCGCCCTTCACCGCGAACTGGATGTTGATCAGTCCGCGCACGCCGAGCGCGCGGGCCAGTGTCTCGGACTGGCGGGAAAGTTCCGCCTGCATGTCGCCCGACAGCGTATAGGGCGGCAGGGCGCAGGCGGAGTCGCCGGAATGCACGCCGGCCTCCTCGATATGCTCCATGATGCCGGCAATGATCACCGTCTCGCCGTCGCTGATCGCATCGACATCCACCTCGATGGCATCCGACAGGTAGCGGTCGATCAGGAGCGGCGCATCGCCGGCCACCACCACGGCCTCTTCGACGGAACGCTTCAGGTCGGCCTCGTCGCGCACGATGAACATGGCGCGACCGCCGAGCACGCCGGAGGGCCGCAGCATGAGCGGATAGCCGAGCTCTTCAGCGATGCCGAGGGCTTCATGCTCGCTGCGTGCAATGCCGGAGGGGGCCTGCCTCAGTCCGTGCTGCTCGCACAGCGCCTTGAACTTCTCGCGATTGTCGGCGAGGTCGATGGCGGCGAAGGGCGTACCGAGGATCGGAACGCTCTCAGATGACAGGTACTTGGCGCGCTTCAGCGGCGTCTGCCCGCCGAACTGGACGATACAGCCCTTCAGCGCGCCGCGGCTTTGTTCCTTGTGGATGATCTCGATGACATGCTCGTCGGTGAGCGGTTCGAAATAGAGCCGGTCGGAGGTGTCATAGTCAGTGGAGACCGTCTCGGGATTGCAGTTCACCATGATCGATTCCACGCCGATATCGGCCATGGCGAAGGCGGC
>CAZXWB010000452.1:0-1663 GCA_964644395.1 uncultured Hyphomonadaceae bacterium
TTCTACGGCCGGGGGTTCGGCCAGGCGTACGAGGACCTGGCCGAGGAGACCGGGTGTAGGGTTTCACACTAATCCACGGTTTGATTGCTGATTAATCCGGCACCGTTGTGGGACTGGGCCGCCGAAGCGGCCCAGGGGATCAAAAAGGGATCTGGTCGCGTGACGGGCATTGATGTTTGTAGCACAGCCAGCAGGCATCGTCATCGTCTGTGAGAAGACGCTGTAGGCGGATTTGCTGAAGGGACTCGATGAGCAACTCGAGCACGATGTCCTCGAAGCATTCTGTAAGCCGGTTCCTGTGGGTGTTGCTGGTCTGTTTCTGATCGTGGTCCATGGTTTTCTCCTTGTTTCAGAAGATTTCTGTGGCGGCCAAGCGGATGTGCTCGGCGGTGACGGTGTGCGATTTTTGCTGGGCTGCGACGATGAGCCCCCCTCGAGCGAGGTGGTTGGCCTTTCGGAAGAGCCCGCCCGAGCCCTGATGAACCGCCGTGATGGCGGTTTCATCCAAGAGGCTGTGGTGGATGCCGGCGATGGCGAGGTGATGGGTGATGTAGTCCTGCATCTGCTGGCGGTTGACGCCTTCGAGGTGGCTTCGTGCGACGACGCGGGAAGCCAGAGGCATGGCGGGGCGGTAGGCGAGGCTGTCGAGGAGGTTGTTCTGCCCGGCCATGACCAGGGGGAGGAACGGTTTGGCGTCCTTTTCAAACTGGAGCAGGGTGTGGAGCTCCGAGAAGACCTCCATGCGCAGGAGCGAGGCCTCGTCGATGATCAAGAGGACATGGAGCTTTTTTGCGCGGCTCAGCTCGGTGACGTGGCGACGGATGGTGTGCGACATGCGTGCGCGTGAGGTGCCGCGGTTGTCGACGCCGAGCAGATCGAGGATCTGTCGGTAGAGCTCGAGGATGGAGCCGGTGGTGGCGGTGACATAGAGGCAGAGGTGTTCGGAGGGGTGGAGGGACTCGGTGACGTAGCGCAGGGCCGTGGATTTGCCGCTTCCGATCTCTCCGGTGAGCACGGCCACGGCCCCGGTTCGGATGGCATAGTGGATGCGCTTTTCCGTGGCGGTGAGGGTGTCGGTGACAAGGATCTCCTCCTTGGCGATGTCCGAGGTGAAGGGTTCGCGCTGGAGTTCGAAGAACAGGCGGTAGCTCATGGGGTCCTCCTTTGTCCGTTACCACACCTTGCCGCCTTGGGGGTGGTTGGGCTCCTGGGGGGTGATCTGGGTGTTGCGGTTGCGGTCGCGCTTGACGCGGCAGTTGACGGCGAGATCCACGGGATGAAGCAGTCCGTAGGTCTGGCTCTGGAAGCGCGCTTCGACCTGCTGAAGCTGGTCTTTGTGGTAGAGCAGATCGATGCGCTTTCCGATGAGGGAGACCGGGGCCTCGAAGAGGCGCCCGTCGATGGTGACGGTGCGGTCCTTGGCCACGGTCCTGCGCACGACGACGCGGAAGTGGTCCCGGAGGTTCTCCGGTGGGTTTCGGATGCACTCCATGCCCTGGGCGAAGCGGTCGAGGGGGCTGCTCCTCGTGGCGCTGTGGCGCCGGTGGTGGTATGCGGCGAGCCATTGCCCGAAGGCCTCGTTGAGCTCATCGAAGGAGGCATCGGGGGAGACGGTGGGCAGGAACTGGCTTCTCACGGTCCGGAACAGCCTTTCGATTTTTCC
>CAZXWB010000453.1:0-1660 GCA_964644395.1 uncultured Hyphomonadaceae bacterium
GGGCGTTTCGCGCCGTAATGGGAGCGGCGCTGCTTGCGGTCCTTGACGCCCTGGGTGTCCAGCACGCCGCGCAGGATGTGATAGCGCACACCGGGAAGGTCGCGCACACGGCCGCCGCGGATCAGGACCACGGAGTGTTCCTGCAGATTGTGACCTTCGCCGGGGATATAGCAGATCGACTCATAGCCCGAGGTCAGGCGCACCTTGGCGACCTTGCGCAAGGCGGAGTTCGGCTTCTTCGGCGTCGTCGTGTAGACGCGCGTGCACACGCCGCGGCGCTGGGGGCAGGCCTTCAGGGCGGGCACCTTGTTGCGGGTCGGCCGCGCCTGGCGCGGCTTTCGGATCAGCTGGTTGATCGTCGGCATCGATCGGTTCTTCACCTCTGCGTGCCGCATCCTCCGGCACCTGATATTGTTACAATACCGATGGCGGAACGGCCCTGTGCGCCATTCCGTCACCGGACGCTCGTCCTTAGCCTTGCGGCGCCATCCGGGGCCGTTCAGCACGGGAAAACCTGTGGGGCCGGCTCCCGGGGGAGCGGCGTCACGAATGGGGCAGGCTTCACCCCACCATCCGCCAGCGAAGCGTGGGTGTTAATGCCAAGTGCGCCGCGCGTCAAGCCTGCTTGTGTGACCCTTGGCGACGAGGCTGGAAACCGAAGTCTCCAGCCCCTGCCTGATACTTACTCCGCCTTCTCCGGCGCCGGAAGCGCGGCGGCTTCCTTGGCGGCGGCCGCAGCGGCGGCGGCCTTGGCGCGCTTGGCCCTCAGGCGCTCGTCGCGCTCATTGGCGACGTGGCGGTAGCGGCGCAGTTGCCCGCCCGTGCCGGCCGGAATGAGGCGGCCCACAATGACATTCTCCTTGAGGCCCTCGAGCGTGTCCATCTTGCCCTGGATGGCGGCCTCGGTGAGCACGCGAGTGGTCTCCTGGAAGCTGGCCGCGGAGATGAAGGAGCGGGTCTGCAGCGACGCCTTGGTGATGCCGAGCAGGATGGGCGAACCCTCCGCCGGGCGGCGGCCGGCCGCCTGGGCCGCGGCGTTGACCTCGTCAAACTCCACCGTGTCCACAGGCTCGCCCTTCAACAGCGTCGTGTCGCCGCTGTCGGTGATCTCCACCTTCTGGAGCATCTGCCTCACGATGACCTCGATATGCTTGTCATTGATCGGCACGCCCTGCAGGCGGTAGACCTTCTGGATCTCTTCGACCAGGTAATCAGCCAGCGCCTCGACCCCCAGCACCGACAGGATGTCCTGGGGCGCCGGATTACCGTCGATGATGTAGTCGCCACGCTTCACGAAGTCGCCGTCCTGGACGAGCATGCGCGCGCCCTTGGGCACGAGGAATTCGACTTCCTCGCCGCCCTCCTCCTCCTCCGGGATCAGGTGGATGCGGCGCTTGTTCTTGTAGTCACGGCCGAAATGGACCTTGCCGTCGATCTCGGCGAGCACGGCGTGGTCCTTCGGACGACGGGCCTCGAACAGTTCCGCCACGCGCGGCAGACCGCCGGTGATGTCACGCGTCTTCGCGCCACCGGTGGAGATACGCGCCAGCGAGTCACCCGGGCCGACCTCGTCGCCGTCGGCCACCGACAGGATCGAGCCGACCGACAGCTGGTAGCGCGCCTCCTGGCCATTGGCGAGTTTTGCCGGCTCGCCATCCTC
>CAZXWB010000454.1:0-1657 GCA_964644395.1 uncultured Hyphomonadaceae bacterium
GCAATCTCGACCAGGGCCAGCCGGGCTTTCCGAAACATGTCCTGCCGGACTGGCTCAGCCGCCACGGCATCGCCCACCGCATCGTGACCGAGGACACCTATTCCATCGTGACGGAGAAAGTGCCCGAGAACCGGACCTTCTGCGCCATGTGCTCCAGGCTCCGCCGCGGCATTCTCTACCGGATCGCACGGGAGGAGGGCTGTGAGGCCATTGTCCTCGGCCACCACCGCGACGATGCGCTCGAAACCTTCATGATGAACCTCATCCATGGCGGACGGCTCGCCGCCATGCCGCCCAAGCTCGTCAATGACGAGGGCGATGTCATGGTGCTTCGCCCGCTCATCCAGTGCGCGGAGGCCGACCTCGCACGCTTCGCCGACGCGATGGAATTTCCCATCATCCCCTGCAATCTCTGCGGCTCCCAGGACGGTCTGCAGCGCCAGGCCATGAAGGCTATGCTCGACGATTGGGAACGGAAGAAACCCGGCCTGCGCCAGACCATGCTGACAGCGCTTCAGACCGTGCGGCCGAGCCATCTGCATGACGGGCGCATCTGGGATTTTGCGGGGCTGGGTCCCGGGGGTGACGGCACATCCGATGACGGCGTGCCGTTCTAAAGCGCCGGTCTTTCGTTTCACTACAGACCGTCGCTTTACATGCTTGTTTGGGCGCAACTATCCGTTCGCAAACGATTCCGTTTGCTCCGAAGTTGCTTTAATTTGAATCCGTCGTCAGCCGCCGCCCGTTCGCCGCCCGCCAGGCACGGCGCTCGGGCGTCCAGGCCTCGCCGCGCAGCGACAGGCGCACGGCGAGATCGAAATCTTCCAGCGTGATGGTGGAGGTGCGGACCTCCGTGCGTCCGCGGTTCCTTTCCCGGATGGCGCGTTGTTCGAGGGCGGTTTTCAGGGCCCTGACCCCAATCTGCCGCCAGGTGTCATGGGGTGAAAGCATGTGCTCCGCCCGGTCCCATGCACGCGACAGTTCCGGAATGAAGGCGTGAGTCTCGTCAAGGATGCGCGCCGTGGCGATATCGATCCGGCCGGGATAAAGCACGCGGCACATGCGGTGCAGCTTCTCCGCTCTCATGGGCGGCCTCCCTCGGTTTTTCGTTCTTGTACGGAGCAGAGTGCCAGAAATTTCCGTTAGGGCAAGTCTCGTTGCTCGCTGGCGCTCGCACCCCTCACCCCGGCCCTCTCCCGCTTGCGGGAGAGGGGGCCGCGCCGAAGGCGTGGGAGGGTGAGGGATTTGAGCTGTTGAGGCTCCCTCACGCCCTCGCCCTGATGAAGCTCCCGTCCAGCTCCGCCACCGACTTCACCCCCATCAGCTGCAGCGTGCGCATGAATTCCGCCTCCAGGATCGAGAGCGCCTTCGCCACGCCCGCCTCGCCGCCCGCGCCGAGGCCGTAGAGCCAGGCCTTGCCGATGGCCACGCCCGTGGCCCCGCGCGCCAGCAGTTTCACGATGTGGCTGCCCCGGCGCACGCCGCCATCGACGATGAGGTCGGCCTGGCCGTCAATGGCGTGGCGGATATCGCTGACGAGGTCGATGGTCGGCACGGAAGTGTCGAGCTGTCGGCCACCATGGTTCGACGCCCAGACCGCATCGGCGCCCACATCGAGACAGGCCTTCGCATCGGCGGCGCGCGAAATGCCCTTGAT
>CAZXWB010000455.1:0-1654 GCA_964644395.1 uncultured Hyphomonadaceae bacterium
TGGCCGACCCCGGCGGGCTGAACCTTAGCACGATCGGCGACTACTTCGGCTTCAAGGTCGGCACGGACGACAACCCGGATGGCTGGGCACCGGCCCCTGCTCCGGTGGAGGTCGACGTCCGTTCGGTCGGCGGCAGTGACCGCGTGACGCTCATCTGGGCTGATGGGGCGATCCGTAACGAATGGCTCCAGGTGACGGTGAAGTCGGGAGCGGTGACGGGCCTGGACCAGGACGATGTATTCTACTTCGGGAACATGGCGGGCGATTCGACGGGGGACGGGACGGTTAACGCCTTTGACCTTCTGATGGTCCGCCAGAACTACCTCAAGCCGTCCGGGCCGGACCGTGATGATGCGGCGGACGTGACGGGGGACGGGATGGTCAACGCGTTCGACCTTCTGACGGTCCGTCAGAACTATCTGGAGGGGCTGGCGCTCATCACGCCGACAGCCGCCGTTCCTCCGGCGGCCATGATGTCGGTGGCCTCCCCGTCATTGACCTCCCTGGAGGTGGAGCCGGCAGGCCCGGCGGCGGCCGCGCAGATCACGCTGACGTTTAGCCAGGACGTGAGCATACTGCCGACGGCGCTGGAGCTGACGGATCCGCTGGGGTCGCCGGTGGATTCCTCTGGGTTTACCTTCGCGTACGACCCGGAGCGGTTCCAGGCTCGCTGGGAGGTCCCGATGAGCCTGGAGGGCGTGTATCGGGGTGTTCTGCCCGCTGATACAGCGTCCCAGTCCGATCCGGTCCGCTTCCAGTTCCACTGGAGGGGTGGCCTGATCGAGGACGTGCAGCAGGACCCGGGGGAGGGGATGGTCGACCTGCTGCAACTGGCAGCGATGTAGACAAGAGGATATTCTCCCGTTAGCCGTGCTCAACGGCTTGGGGGTGATGAAGGACTGGAAGTGATCCCGGGGTGGATCCGGGATCGCAGCGATATGCTCAATCAGCAGTAAGAGAGGAGATTGGAATGCTCAAGCAGAGGACTATGTGGTGCGCAGGGCTGTTGATCTGCGTTTTGGTGTCGATGGCACACGGGGCGGTTATCGACGTGACATGCGAGGCGGATCGCTTGGAGATCGAGGTGGGAGAGACCACCACAGTGACGGTGTGGGCGAAGGTTCGCCCGGGTAGTGGGGCGGCCACGAAGGACGGGATCTTCGCCTGGGGTGCGGATCTGTTGCTGGGGGACCTGTTGTTGGGGTCCGGCGTGTCGAATACGCCGGATGTTCCGGACATCCTGGGCCTGTCCGGTCCGGCCAGCATTGGCCCGGATTGGGATCAGGCGGGAAGCCAAGGCCAGAGCAAGGCGTGGGGTCTGGAAGCGATCTGGGACACGCAGGCGATGGATCAGAGCCGGGGCTTTGGGGCCCGTGTGAAGCTGTTCACGGTGGAGTTGGAGGGTAAGGCCTTGGGGACCGGCCAGCTCCGTGTTCGCGGCAATGACATTCAAGGGGCGGATGTGCTGACCCACCAGGGCATGGGAGACGACACGGCGTCGTTCGATGGTGCGACCACGAGCATCACGGTTGTCCCTGAACCGGCGACGATGGGCCTGCTGGGAGTAGGTGCTCTGGCGCTGCTGCGTCGTCGCCGGGGCTGACCAGCCATCGGGTGCGAGTGGACCTGCCGGGCGTCCTGTCAAAGGGCGGGA
>CAZXWB010000456.1:0-1654 GCA_964644395.1 uncultured Hyphomonadaceae bacterium
ACGATGTAACTCGCCCCGGCATCGCGAATCTCCTCCATCACCTCGATCACCGTGACGGCCTCGGCCTCGGCATCGGGCTTGACCTGGATCAGCGCGCCCGGCCGGGAGGTGAGGGCTGCGCGCACCGCATCGGTGAGTGCATCGCGGCTCAGCTCCTGGTCATCGAGGGCCACCCGGCCATCCTCGTCGATCAGCACGACAAAATCCTGAACGTCGCCGCGGATCTCGCTGGTCGAGGCGGCCGGTGCCAGCGGGAAGGGCTCCGAGGGCTCAATGGCGCCCGCGAGCATGAAGAAAACGAGCAGGATGAACACCACATCGATAAGCGGCGTGATGTTGACGAGTTCGCGCTGGGGCTTGCGGCGTGCGAGTTTCATTCCTCACCCTCCTCCGGAGCGGGCCTGGAGAAACTCACCGCATAGGCGCCATTATCCCGCGAGAGCTGGAAGACATTCAGGGCCTCCTGCATGCTCACCCCGCGTTCCGGACGCACGAGGAAGGGCCGGCCCGGATCGACCGCGGTGATGGCGGCCACGTCGGTTGCGATCTCGTCCAGCGTCGCCGGACTGGAGTCATATTCGAAGGTGCCGTCTTCCTTGACCAGGATCACGATGGCGGCGGCCGGATCGGTGGTGATCTCGGTCTCTTGGGGCGCGTCCACGCCGATCAGGCGGAAGCGGGCGAAATTCGTTGTCAGCATGAAGAAGACGAGCAGGATGAAGACCACGTCGATCAGTGGCGTGACATTCATCAGAGCGACCTGGCGGCGTTTGCGGCGAAGGTTCATGGCCGGGCCTCCTCTGCCTGCCTGCCGTTCTCAGCCGGTCACCTTCGCCGACTGGTAGAGCGGCAGGGTGAAGACCTGGGTCGCGGCATCCTCCATGCGCTGGCCCTCGACATCGACGGCGCGCTGGAACCAGGTGAAGAGCACCGCCGCGGGAATGGCGACGGCCAGGCCAGCCGCGGTGGTCAGCAGCGCCTCCCAGATGCCCCCGGCGAGCACGGCGGGCTCCACCCGGTCGCCCACGGTTTCCATCTGCTGGAATGCCTCGATCATGCCGAGCACGGTGCCGAGCAGGCCGAGCAGCGGCGCGATGGTGGCAATGAGGGACAAAAGCGCGAGACCGCGTTCCAGCCCGTCAAGCTGGGCCTGGGCCACGCGCGTGGTTTCTTCGCGCACAAGCTCCTCGCTCATCTGCGCATTGTCGCGCCCCTTGATCGCGGCGGCCATGACGCGACCGACAGGATTGTGCTTCTTGCCGAGGATGTCATGCGCCTCGCGCTCGCCACCGTCGCGCAGGAGCGGCACCACGCGGTGGACAAATCCGTTGCGGCCCACACCGAGCGCCAGGAACTGAACGAGCTTCACAAGACCCACAGCCAGTGCGAGCACCGCCAGAACGGCGAGGATCATGATCACCGGCCCGCCGGCATCGAGGAGACGCTTGACCGGCGCCAGGAAACCGCCGGTTTCCTCGTCCGTGGCGGCGGGTTCGGGCTCGACCGCTTCGGGCGCGTCTGCGCCCGGCACGGCGCAGGCTACGGTCACAGCGTCGCCCGCCTCATCGAGGACAGGCTCGCCCTCGGCGTCCAGCATAGGCGCGGCGTCGGCATAGGTCGCATTGCCCTGATCATCGAGCACCGGATTGCCCTC
>CAZXWB010000457.1:0-1645 GCA_964644395.1 uncultured Hyphomonadaceae bacterium
CCAAGTCCAGGCGGTGCGGACTGCCTACTTGATCACTCGCGACCGGGCCCGGGCCGAGGACATCGTTCAGGCCGCATTCATACGGGCCTACGAGCGCATCGACCAGTTCGATAGCGGACGGCCTTTCGGCCCGTGGTTCCTCCGCAGTGTCGCCAACGATGCTCTCAAGGCTGTCACCCGGGGCAAGGCGCATCTCTCCCTGGATGCCGAGCGCGGGCGCGGCGAAGCCACGTTGGCCGACTTCTTGGCCGACCTGGATCCGGGTCCAGAGGAGATCGTGGAGGCCGCCGAGGCCCGTCAGGCCGTCTGGGACGCCCTTGGCGAGCTGCCGCCCGAACAGCGCGCCGCCATCGTCCTGTACTACTACCTGGACCTGAGCGTCGCTAAAACTGCGACGCGCTTATCGTGTCCGCCGGGCACGATCAAGTGGCGCCTGCACGCCGCGCGAGAGCGTATGCGCCGGCTGCTTCGGTCGAAGCTCTGGCCGACAGATACGGAGTCAGAGTGCTGACGCGATGGCGACCCGTTCGATTTCGCCTTCCCCCCATTTAGCAGGAGGTAGAGACATGAAAGAACGACAGTTTTCAGGAACGCTGAATCAGATCGTCGAGCAGGAGGTGCCCGCGAGCCTCGATCTGTGGCCCGCTATTCGGGCACAGGTCCGATCCCGACATCGCACAGCGTGGTGGGCGCGTCTGAAGCCCGCTACCGGCCTCGGTTGGGCGTTGACCGCCCTGATCATCTCCCTGGCTTTCGGCGCTGTGGTCTACGCTGCAGCTCCGGCGGTGATGCAGCTATTCCGACAAGCGCCGATTCTGCCTGAGGTGGCTCAGGGTGACCTGATCCATGAGCTCGATGTAAGCGAGACCGTGGGGAATGTCACCGTCAGGCTGGAAAGGGCTTACGCCGACGCCAATCGTGTCGTCATCGGCTTCACAGTCCAAGGCCCCGAGGGCCGGCGGTTTGAGCTGAACCATCTGGCGCTCACCGATGCCGCCGGCACGGTTCTTCCTTGGGTGCACGGGTATGGCGCTGCGGGGGAGTCCGAGATCTTAGATCTCTCCCTGCCCCCCGGCGAGGAAACGCACGCCAACGTCTTCGATGCATCCTCTGTGTCAGGAGAGCCTGAGACGCTGAACCTGCGACTGACTATGGAGCTGGAAGAGCTGCCGTTGGCACCCGAGGCGCCCGATTCAACGTCTGCCACGGTCGGTTCGCTGAATGACCCCCCGGCGTCGACAGTCGTAGAACTCCAGCCGATGCCCTCAGGGCTTACCGTGGGTAACTTTGAATTTGAGTTCAGCGTACCCTTCATTCAAGGTCGTGCCATCGAGGTAGGTCAGACAGTGGAGGCGAGCGGCGTTGCCGTCACATTGGAGAAGGTGGTAGCTACGCCATCGGAGATGCGGGCTACCCTCTGTTTTGAGCCACCGGATGCCAGCGGCAAGTCTTGGCTCATTATTGCTTCTGAGGCTCATGACTTGTCCGATGGGACTGATGCCTGCCACCCCGTCGTCTATCCGGCGAATCTTGCCGATGGACCAGGTCGAGCAAGGCTTGAGGTGTCCGAGTTGGTAGGTTTCGATGAGGTGGCGCCCTGGGGCCAGATGCGAAGAAAGGGACCATGGATCTTCCGATTCCGGGT
>CAZXWB010000458.1:0-1642 GCA_964644395.1 uncultured Hyphomonadaceae bacterium
CGGCGAAGGGTTCGTCGGCAAGGATGGCGTCGAGGAAGACCGGCAGCTCCGGTGTCACCACCGGATGGCGCCGGGTCGAGATGCAGTCATGCAGATAGGTGAGGGTCTCATCATCGGTGAGCTCGGCGATTTCATCGAGACAGGTGGCGAGAAGGTCGAAGACGCGGGCAGCATGCTGCTGGAAGGTTTCCAGACGCTGCCGCCAGGTCGCGACTTCGCTCGTTTCAGCGCGCTCGATCAGGGCCCGTTCGGCCCGGCCCGTCACATCGGCGGGCGGCAGCCAGAGCAGTGTCAGATAGTACTGGCTCTCGAACCGTGCCCCGGCTTCGTCGGCCTGTAGGGCGCGTTCCTCATCGACCAGCCACGCGGCGCCATTCGGGAAGTTGAAACAGGGGTAGTCCCGTGCCTCGGACCGCGCGGCCTCGAAGAAGAGCGCCCAGCCGGAGCCGAACCGGCGCAGCACATTGTTGACCCGCGCCATGACCGAGACGAGTTCTTCTTCCGTTGAGCTTTCCAGATCCGGCCCGCGATAGCGGAAGGTCGTCTGGAAGCTGCCATCCTTGTTCAGCACCACGCCGGGGGCGACCATGCAGGCCCAGGGCAGGTAGTCGGCGAGCAGCGTCGGGGCCTCTGAAAACTCGCGCAGGTTCAGCATGACAGATGCTCCTTGTGGCGGGTGGAGCGCGACAGGACGGCCATGAAATCCGGATCAGAGCGCGCCACGAACACCGCCAGCGAATGCCCGAGCACCCATAAGACGAGGCCCGGGATCCAGAGCCGAAGCCCGAGGGCCAGGGCTGCGGCCAGCGTTCCGATGGCGATGGCGGCCGAACGCGGTGCGCCGGCCATCAGGATCGGCTCGGTGAGCGAGCGATGGAGCGGGATTTCATAGCCCTCAGCTGACATCAGACGAGCGCTCCGCCGCCGAACGAGAAGAAGGTGAGAAAGAAGCTTGTGGCCGCAAAGGCGATTGAAAGCCCGAACACGATCTGGATCAGCTTGCGCATGCCGCCGGAGGTCTCACCGAAGGCGAGCGTCAGACCCGTGAGTGTGATGATGATTACAGCCACGATCCGGGCCACGGGGCCTTCGATCGATTGCAGGATCGAATCGAGCGGGCCTTCCCAGGGCATGCCAGAGCCTGCCGCATAGGCGGGCGCGGCAAGCGCAGCGCCGATGGCAAGGCACACACCGGCCTGGACCGTTCGATTGATGGTCTTGAGTGGGGGCGAAGGTGTCATTGGGCGTCTCCATGTTTGACGAGGGAAAGTGAGGGCTGGCTGAGCGGCTCGGTGACGTAATCGCCTTCCGAGAAGCCGGTGATGCGGAGCGCCTCTTCGACCCGGCGCTGGCCACCGGCGCGGCTCATGAACACAATGACATCGATGGCCTCGGCGATAAGACCGAGGGGTGGTCGGCTGGTGGCTTCGAGCGTCAGCTGTTCCAGCCGGGACAGAGCACCGAGCGCGGAATTGGCATGAAGCGTCGTGATCCCGCCCGGATGGCCGGTGTTCCAGGCCTTCAATAGATCGAGAGCCTCAGCCCCCCGCACCTCACCCACGACGATCCTGTCAGGCCGCAGACGCATCGTTGAGCGCACAAGGTCCTGAAGGCAGACGCTGCCGCGATGGGTGCGCAGCTG
>CAZXWB010000459.1:0-1639 GCA_964644395.1 uncultured Hyphomonadaceae bacterium
ATTGTTTTCAACCGTAACGCGACTGGTTCCAGTCGCGCAGTGCCGCCAGCAGCCCGGCCAGATCGTCCGGCGGCGGCACTTCGAAGGACAGGGTTTCGCCCGTGACCGGATGACGGAATCCGAGCCGGGCTGCGTGCAGCGCCTGGCGGGTGAAGGCGCGCGCGGCCTTGGTGGCGGTCTCGAAGGCCGGTCCCGACCCATAGGCCTTGATGCCGCGATGGCGCGCATAGACCGGATCCCCGATCAGCGGACAGCCCACATGGCTCATGTGCACCCGGATCTGATGTGTTCGGCCGGTCTCCAGCCGGCATTCCACCAGCGCCGCGGCCGGCAGGCCGGTGCCCTTGTCCAGCAGGCCGAAGGTTTCCAGTGCCCGGTAATGGGTCACCGCCTGCCTGGCATTGGGATGATCCGGATCGCGCGGCACGGCCATCTTCTTGCGGTCGGCCTCGGAACGCGCAATCGGCAGGTCGATGGTGCCGGCAAGCGGGCGCGGCGCAGCGCGGGTGACGGCCATATAGGCGCGGTCGATGTCGTGGGCCTGGAAGGTCTCGACCAGTTTCACGTGCGCGGGCTCGGACTTCGCCACCACCATGACGCCGGAGGTGTCCTTGTCGAGCCGGTGGACGATGCCGGGCCGCTGTACCCCGCCTATGCCCGGAAGTGCATCGCCGCAATGGGCCAGCAGGGCGTTGACCAGCGTGCCGGTCCAGCTGCCCGGCGCTGGGTGAACGGCCATGCCGGCGGCCTTGTTGACCACCAGCAGGTCGCCGTCCTCGAACAGTATATCGAGAGGGATGGCCTCGGCCTCCGGGGCGGCAGGCGCCAGGGGCGGCATGGTGATGCGGTAGACGGCACCGGAGCGGACCTTGGCGCGCGGATCGGTCTCGGTCTCGCCATCGATTTTTAGCGCACCGCCCTCCACGAGCGACTTCGCCCGCGAACGCGACAGCGCGGCGATGGCTTCCGACAGCCACTTGTCGAGGCGCGCCCCGGCGGCCGCCTCTGGCGCGGTGACCGTGACGGTCTCTTCGGGTCCCGGCATCTGGGTCATGGGCCGGGTGATTAGCCCGGATCACGGATCCTGTCACACGTCCTTCGCAAAACCGTGACGCATCTGTCACGCAGCTGCGATACCGCAACTGCGCAGCCCCACCCCTGTATTGCGAGACCACTATGCTGAAAACCCTTTTCGGGACACTTTCCCTGACCTCACTCATGACGGCTCCCGCACTGGCGCAGGATGCCGGGGTCCCGGCGGATGAGGACGCCCTCGTCCAGGCACCCGTCATCGTGACCGTGCAGAAGCGCGAGGAAGCCGCCATCGACGTGCCCGTGGCCGTCAGCGTGGTGGACAATGCGTTTCTCGAGGACCTCGGCCTCGACGAGTTCGACCAGGTCGCCCGCTTCGTGCCCGGTTTCGAGGTCCAGGAGCAAAGCCCGAACAATCCGGGCTTCGTGATCCGCGGCATCACCTCCGACAGCGGCGAGGCCAATATCGAGCCGCGCATCGCGATCTTCCAGGACGGGGTGTCGATCTCCCGCTCGCGCGGCTCGGTGGTGGAACTGTTCGACATCGAGCGTGTCGAGGTCGCCAAGGGCCCGCAGCCGACCCTGTTCGGACGCGGCGCGCTCATCG
>CAZXWB010000460.1:0-1635 GCA_964644395.1 uncultured Hyphomonadaceae bacterium
CCTGTCCGATACGGTTCGGCCCGCCGCCGAGGATGATCGCCTTGTCGCGGTCGGAAACCTCAGCCTCGCAGTCGGGGGCGCGCGCGCCGAAGGCCGGATGCTCATAGGTCGAGTAGAGATAGGGCGTCTTCGCCGCGAATTCGGCGGCACAAGTGTCGATGCGCTTGAAGACCGGCCGCACGCCGAGATCATGGCGGCGGGTCCGCACCTCGGCTTCGCTGAGTCCCGTCAGTCTTGCCAGGCGCGCATCGGAAAAGCCCATGGCCTTGACCTCGGTCATCTCGAAGGCGGTCTCCGGCAGGCCGTCGCGCAGGGCATCCTCGGCATGCACGATGTCCTCGATCTGGCGCAGGAACCAGCGGTCGATCCGCGTGGCGGCGTGGACATCTTCCACATCAAGGCCCTCGCGGAAGGCCTGGGCGACGAGCAGGATGCGCTCCGGCGTCGGCCGGGCGAGCCCGTTGCGCACCGCCTGGCGCGGCGACAGACCTTCGGGAACCTCGATGTCCTGGTCGTCGAAACCCGAAAGCCCTGTTTCCAGCGAGACAAGCGCCTTCTGGAAGCTCTCGGCGAAGCTCCGGCCAATGGCCATCGCCTCGCCGACGGATTTCATCGCCGTGGTGAGCTGGTTGTCGGCGCCCTTGTACTTCTCGAAGGCGAAGCGGGGGATCTTGGTGACCACATAATCGATGGTCGGCTCGAAGCTCGCCGGCGTGACGCCGGTGATGTCATTGTCGAGCTCGTCCAGCGTGTAGCCGACGGCGAGCTTGGCGGCGATCTTGGCGATGGGAAAGCCCGTCGCCTTCGACGCCAGCGCCGATGACCGCGAGACACGCGGGTTCATCTCGATCACGACCTGCCGGCCCGTGGCGGGGTCGACGGCGAACTGCACGTTGGAGCCGCCCGTCTCAACGCCGATCTCACGCAGTACCGCCAGCGAGGCGTTGCGCATCTCCTGGTATTCGCGGTCGGTGAGGGTCAGGGCCGGTGCGACGGTGATGGAATCGCCGGTGTGCACGCCCATGGGGTCCACATTCTCGATGGAACAGATGATGATGGCATTGTCGGCGCGGTCGCGTACGACCTCCATCTCATACTCCTTCCACCCCAGAAGGCTCTCATCGACCAGCACCTGGGCGACGGGCGAGGCCTCGAGGCCTGAGCGCACGATGGCCTCATACTCATCCTTGTTGTAGGCGACGCCCCCGCCGGTGCCGCCAAGGGTGTAGGCGGGGCGGATGATGGCGGGCAGGCCGATCGCCTCGATGGCCTCCATGGCCCTGGCCACGCCGGCGATGCGGTCATAGCCCGTCACCTTGCCGGTCTCGTCGGTGATCTCCGGCGCGGCGACAATGGTTGCGCGCGGGTTTTCCAGCCCGATCCGGTCCATCGCCTCGCGGAAGAGCCTGCGATCCTCGGCCATTTCGATGGCGGCCGCATTCGCGCCGATCATCTCCACGCCGAGGCGTTCCAGCGTGCCGGACTTGAACAGCTCCATGGCGCAGTTGAGCGCGGTCTGCCCGCCCATGGTCGGCAGGAGGGCGTCGGGTTTTTCGGTCTCGATGATCTTCTCGACGAAATCGGGCGTGATCGGCTCGATATAGGTGGCGTCTGCCAGGCCCGGATCGGTCATGA
>CAZXWB010000461.1:0-1633 GCA_964644395.1 uncultured Hyphomonadaceae bacterium
CACATCCACCTATGCGCTGAACAATGCCACCCTGCCCTTTGTGCAGGCGTTGGCGAACCGGGGCACCCGCGATGCCCTGAATTCTGATCCCCACCTCGCCAATGGCCTGACCGTTGCCGAGGGCCACATCGCCCACCGGGCGGTGGCCGGCGACCTCGGCATGGAGTACAGGCTGCCGGACTGGTTCGGCGTGGGGGCCTGATCAGGCCCTGACCGCCCAGAAGCCCTGCAGCGGTGCAAGGCTTGCCGGTGCGGCGGGCCGGTCGGCGCGGGGGCCTGAACCGTCGGCAATGATGCGCCAGCCGCGCATGGTGAGCGGCGCGATATCGGCCTGCGCCTCACCCAGGTTCACGACCACGCGAACTATCTCGCCATGATGCTGGCGGTCAAAGGCGAGCACGCCCTCCGGCGCAGCCAGGAACTGGTCTTCGCCCCATCTGAGCGGCGCAAGGTCCCGGCGCAGGGCCAGAATGTTGCGCGTGAAGTTCAGCATGCTGTCACCGGCATCGTCCTGGGCCGCCACCGCCAGGGGCAGGTGCTCCGGCGCCACCGGTAGCCAGGGCTTGCCCGATGAAAACCCGCCATGGGGCCGCTCCGGCGTCCAGGGCATGGGCGTGCGCGCCCCGTCGCGGCCGAGGGTCTTTGGCCAGTTGGCAATCGCTTCAGGATCCTTGAGGTCCTCGAAAGCCACCTCGGCCTGGGGCAGGCCCAGTTCCTCGCCCTGATAGATGAAAGCGTTTCCGCGCAGGGCCAGCAGGACCAGGAGATGGGTCCGGGCGGCACGCTCGCGCTGGTCGTCGCTCGCCCAACGGCTCACTGCGCGCGGCGCGTCATGGTTCGAAAACGCCCAGCTCGGCCAGCCCTCGCCATCGCGCCTGGACCACTGGCCGAGGGAGGCGCGCACACGCTCGGGCTTCAGTTCCGGCGCATAGAGAAAGTCGAAACTGTAGGCAGAGTTCAGCCGCGCCTCGCCCTCGGTGAAGGCTTTCATCTCGCCTATGGGATCGGGACCGCCGATCTCGGCGACGCTGAAGCGCCCCGGATAGGTGTCCATCAGCGCGCGGATGCGTTCCAGCCAGGCCGGCACTTCAGGCTGGGACATGTTGTGGACATGGCGCTGCATGTCGAAGGGACGCGTGGCTTCGCTGGCGGGCACGCCGGAGCTCGGATTGTCGCGGAGGAGCCGGTCATGCATGGAGAAGTTGAGCGCATCGAGGCGGAATCCGTCCACCCCGCGGTCGAGCCAGAAGGCGGCGACATCGAGCAGGGCCTGCTGCACCTCCGGATTGTGCACATTGAGGTCGGGCTGGGAGCGCAGGAAATTGTGCAGATAATACTGCCCGCGCCGCGCATCCCATTCCCAGGCCGGCCCGCCGAACACCGACTGCCAGTTCGATGGCGGCGAGCCGTCGGGCTTCGGATCGGCCCAGACATACCAGTCCGCCTTCGGGCCGGTCTTCGACTGGCGGCTTTCGGTGAACCATTCATGCTGGTCTGAGGTGTGGGAATAGACCTGGTCGATGATGATCTTCAGGCCGAGCCCGTGGGCCTTCTCCAGCAGCCGGTCGAAATCCTGCAGCGTGCCGAACATGGGATCGACGCCGCGATAGTCGGCAATGTCATAGCCGAAATC
>CAZXWB010000462.1:0-1628 GCA_964644395.1 uncultured Hyphomonadaceae bacterium
CGCTGGGCGATCCTCGCCGCGAGCACCAGCGCGCGCAGGACGTCGCGGAGCGGCGGGCACCGGTGGAGCAGGAACTTGCTGAGACCACCGAGGAGCTCGAGGCGCTTGAGGCCGAGCAGGACGAGATCAATGAGGCCTTGGCTGCCTACGCCGACCTCGATGCGGACCTTGCGGCCCAGCGGGCGGTACAGGCTGAGCACGAAGACGCGCACCAGCGCTACCTGGCCCACCGGCGCGAGGCTGAGGCCCTGGAACAGCGTCAGGCGACCGCAGAGCAACTCCGCCTTGATCTCCAAGAAGCAAAAGCGCAGCTGCAGAAAATCACCGAGGAACGCGAAGCCATCGCCGAGCAGTACGACGCCCAGGCCTATGCGGCGTTGGAGGAACGGCAGAATGCGCTGCAGAAGGATCTCGGCGCCGTCGAGGCCGATCTCCGACAGTGGCACGAGCAGCTCACTGATCTCCAGGCGGAGATCGCGCGGTTAGAGGAGGCCCAGGCAGAGTTGGAGCGCGTCCAAGAGGAGCACGCGGAACTCTTAGATCTGCGCACGTTGATGCAGTATCTGCGCCAGGTGCTGCGGGACGCCGGCCCGGAGATCCGGCGCCAGCTGGTGGAGCTCATCTCGCTGCAGGCCGACCGACTCTACAGCGAGATCATGCAGGATCACACCGTCCGGCTGCGGTGGACCGAGGATTACGGCATCGAGCTCACCCAGGAGGGCCGCCAGCGCAGTTTCGCCCAGCTCTCCGGCGGCGAGCAGATGGCGGCGGCCCTCGCCGTCCGCCTGGGGCTGCTGCGGCAGGTCTCCACCATCAACCTGGCCTTCTTCGACGAGCCGACGGCGAACCTGGACGCGCGGCGGCGCGACAACCTGGCGGAGCAGATCCTCGACATTAAGGGCTTCTCGCAGCTCTTCGTCATCAGCCATGATGACACCTTCGAGCAGGACACCGATCACGTGATCCGCGTGGTCAAGGAGGACGGCGAAAGCCACGCCGGACCGGAACTCAGTGCGGGGATGGGGGGCTGATGTTGCACCGGGGCAAGGTCATCGCGGCGCTGGAGGTGAAGGCGGGCCGCTTCGCCGGCTACGATCAGCGGTTGCATGACGCGCTGGCGGCCTACGAAGAGGCGCTGGCGCAGGTGCAGACAATGGACCGGGCGGCGCTCGAGGCGCGGCTCTCCGGCATTCCCTGGCCCGGCGCGCGGCCCACGGCGGAGCACGACCGCTTCCCCGACCTGGTCGTGCCCTTCCTGGAGCAGTGGGAGAACCACGAGCAGGCGCGGGCGTGGGCCAAAAGCGTGCTGACCGGCGTGCCCACCATCGCCGTGGATGGCTCGCAGATCACGCCCAGCAAGGAGATCTCGCTGCCGGTGGGCGCGGTGCAGATCGGCTGGTTCGTCAATCCCCACACCGCAGAGGCAGATTACGTGAAGGACGTCGCGTTCGAGGTGCTCGCGCCGGACGAGCTGGGGGAGACGGATGAGGCCGCCTTCGGCTTCCCCGACTGGCGCGTCAACTGGCGTCGCTTTGAAGGGGAATGCCGCAGGCTGATGGCGTTCATGGAAACGTACCGCGACGCCGCCGTCAAGCCGGTCTGTTTCTTCGACGGCTCGCTGGTCCTCT
>CAZXWB010000463.1:0-1625 GCA_964644395.1 uncultured Hyphomonadaceae bacterium
CCCGGCGGCGGCACCATGCGAATGTCTCCCTCCCACAACTCAAAGCGCAGGCTTTCATCGCCCGCTTCAAGCGTGCCGTCCGCCCAGAGCTTCCAGAACTCGTCGAAACTGAAACGACGTTTCCGGTAGCCGTCGGCGGACTCCTGAGGGTCGATCTTCGCGTGTCCGTCTGCCATGGATTCAGCCTAGCACGTTTCTGTGCCGACGATCAGAGCCCCAGCACCATCTTGGCGATGATGTTGCGCTGGATCTCGTTGGAGCCGCCATAGATCGAAGTCTTGCGCATGTTGAAATAGACCGGCGCGGCGGTGTGGGCGAAGTCCGGCCCGATATCGAGGGCATTGTCGCCATCTTCGGGGAACCCACGGAAATAGGGCGCGCCGTAATTGCCGGCCGCCTCAAGGGTCAGCTCGGTGATACGCTGCTGGATCTCGGTGCCCTTGATCTTGAGCAGGGAGCTTTCCGGGCCGGGCCCCTTGCCGGCCTCTTCTCCCGCCAGCGTGCGCAGTTCGGTGAATTCGAGCGCGGTGAGGTCGATTTCCAGCTGGGAGATCTTGCGTGCGAACTCTCCGTCCTGGATCAGCGGCTGGCCGCCAAGAAGCTCGGTCGAGGCGATCTTGCGCAGCTTCTCCACCCCGCGCTTGGACCGGGCCACGCCGGCAATGCCGGAGCGTTCATGGGCAAGCAGGAACTTGGCATAGGTCCAACCCTCATTCTCCTCGCCCACCAGGTTTTCCACCGGCACGCGGACATCGGTGAGCCACACTTCATTGACCTCATGGCCACCATCGAGCGTAATGATCGGTCGCACCTCGATGCCCGGCGACGTCATGTCGATCAGGATGAAGGAGATGCCCTCCTGCGGCTTGGCGGCGTTCGGGTCGGTGCGACAGAGGAAGAACCCCCAGTCGGCATGCTGAGCGAGCGTGGTCCACGTCTTCTGGCCGTTGATGACATAATGGTCGCCATCGCGCACCGCCGTGGTCTTCAGGCTGGCCAGGTCGGAGCCCGCGCCGGGTTCGGAATAGCCCTGGCACCACCAGACATCACCGGAAAGGATGCCCGGCAGGTGGCGGTCCTTCTGTTCCTGGCTGCCGAATGTGTAGATGACGGGGCCGACCATGTTGATGCCGAAGGGCAGCGGCATGACCGCATCGACGGCGGCGTTCTCCTCCGACCAGATATAGCGTTGCGTCGGGGTCCAGCCGGTGCCGCCATATTCCTTGGGCCAGGCCGGGGCCGACCAGCCCTTCTTGCCCAGCACCTTGTGCCAGGCGAGGATCTGGTCGCGGGTCATGTCGGCCTCGAGGTCGCGCTCGGCGAGTTCCTTGGGGTAATTCTCGGCGATAAAGGCCCGGACCTCATCGCGGAAAGCGATTTCCTCGGGCGTGAATTCCAGGTTCATGGCGCGCGATCCTCCTTTGAGCGGGCCGCGGCTGGCGGCTCCTTCATGCATCTGGCCCCGAATATGACGCACGCGTCAGCGCAGGCAAGATGCCGCAACGTCGCCCCGGCGTGCGTCTTGGCGGGTTTCAGTCCTCCTCGAAGGACAGGTGCAGCGCAGCGGCCGAGCGCAGGAGACCGAAGGCCAGCGTCGAGCCAAGCCCGCCGCCGCTCATCAGGCC
>CAZXWB010000464.1:0-1620 GCA_964644395.1 uncultured Hyphomonadaceae bacterium
CATGCAGGCCGCGCTGGAGAAGATGCTGGAGACGATGCGCATAGAGTCTGGCGCCGCCTTTCGGCTGGAAGGCCAGACGCTGAACCTGATGGCGCACGAGGGGCTTGCTGATGGATTCGTCCGGCGAGTGGAGGAGCTGCCGCTGGGAGATAGCATCGCCTCGCAGGCTGTGGATGAAGCGGCTCCTGTGGCGCGCGCCGTCGGCGACTACCCCGATGGGACTTTGAAAACACTCCTCCAGGCTGAGGGCTTGCGGACGGTGATCAGCGTGCCGCTCACAACCAAGGGTGAGACGCTGGGCGCGTTGAATCTGGCGACGCGTGAGATGCGAGCTTTGACTCCCAGCGAGCGGTCGCTGCTGGCGGCCATCGGTCAGCAGGCGGGCCTGGCGGTGGAGAACGCGCGGCTCTATGAGCAGGCGGAGGCCACAGCCGCGGCTGCGGAGCGCAACCGGCTGGCCCGCGAGCTGCACGACGCAGTGAGCCAGACGCTCTTTTCGGCCAGCATGATCGCCGACGTACTCCCGCGCCTGTGGGAGCGCGATCCAGATGAGGCTCTGCGCCGGCTGGAGATGCTGCGCCGCTTGACGCGCGGCGCGATGGCCGAGATGCGCACGCTGCTGGTAGAGCTGCGGCCCTCGGCGCTGCTCGAAGCCGATCTGGGCGAACTGCTCCTTCAGCTTGGTCAGGCCGTATCGGGACGCGCCGCGATTGAGATCGATTTTAAGACAGAAGCGATAGAAGCAGCCCCCGCGCCACTGCCAGAGGTGAAAGTGGCGCTGTATCGCATCGCGCAGGAGGCCCTGAACAACGTGGTCAAGCACGCTCAGGCCGACCGCGCGACGGTAGACTTACGGGCCACTGCGAAAGGGCTCCGATTGAGCATTCGAGACGACGGATATGGTTTCGACCTGGAAGAGATCCCGCAGGGGCACTTCGGCCTAGGCAACATGCGCGAGCGTGCGGAGGCAATCGGCGCCGCGCTTGAGATCGAAAGTCAGCCTGGACGAGGAACCCAGGTCGTTGTCACCTGGAGAGATATGGAGGAGAGCAAATGACGGACAAGCATTTGACGGGAGCAGAGAGGATTCGCGTGATGCTGGTCGATGACCACCAGATGGTGCGCAATGGCCTGGGCACGTTTTTGCTAGTTCACGATGACCTGGAGTTGGTCGGCGAGGCCAGCGATGGCGAGCAGGCCCAGGCGATCTTCGACCGTGTTCGGCCCGACGTGGTACTGATGGACTTGAAGATGCCGCGCCTGGACGGCGTCGACGCGACGCGCACAATCCTGGATCGGCATCCGGAAGCACGTGTCATCGCCCTGACCAGCTTCAAGGAGGAGAGGTTGATCCAGCAGGCGCTGGAAGCGGGCGCGATCGGCTACTTGCTCAAGGACGTCGGCGCCGATGAGCTGGCCGATGCCATCCGCGCCGCGCACCGGGGCGAGCCGACGTTGGCATCGGAAGCGGCCTGGTTGTTGTTCCAAACCAGCCGTCGGCAAGAGATGGGCGATAGCTTGACGGATCGTGAGCGGGAGGTGCTGGCCCCTAGATGACATTTTATCTTGACAATGTTAACTTCGGAACCTGGCGAATAAATTCGCGGCTAAAGCTGCAAA
>CAZXWB010000465.1:0-1619 GCA_964644395.1 uncultured Hyphomonadaceae bacterium
CGGAGGCGGCGGGCCTGCTGCTGGACAGTCGCCTCGATCCCCAGGAGCGGGCGCGCTTGGCCGTACAGCGTATCGCTAATCAACGGTATCTTTTCGTGTTTGATAACTTTGAGTCCTTGCAGGGAGTAGGGAGTAACGACGGCGGGAGTAGGGGAGTAGGAAGTAGGGAGGCTGAGATCCAAGACCCGGTGCTGCGGGGGTTGCTGCGGGGGCTGGTGGATGCGCGCTGGCGCAGTTTGTGTGTCTTCACCGGGCGCTTCCGCTGGGCGGGGATCGACGGGGCGTTGGGGCGCGGCGCCGCCGAGGAGCTGCACCTGCCGGAACTGAGCATCCGCCAGGCGATTATGCTGATGAACAACCTGCCGCGCCTGCGCGCCGAGCCGCTCAAGACCAAGATCGCGGTGCATAAAAAAGTGGGCGGCCATCCCAAGAGCCTGGAGCTGCTCAACGGCTGGCTGGCCAGCGGGAAGCTACTTACGGTGCAGGACGACCCTAAGATCGACCATCTGTTGCGCGACCCGGCCTTGGATGGGATGCTGCGCGGGGAGTGGGAGGACTACTTTTTGCGGGCGCTGTTGGCCCGCCTGACGCCCGCCGAGCAAGCGGCGCTCACGCGCCTGAGCATCTTCCGCGCGGCGTTGGATGACGAGGCATTGGAGTATGCCGGCGTGGACGCGGCGACCGTGACCCGCTGGCTGGAGCTTTCGCTGGTGCAGCGGGAGCAGAGCGCGGCCGCCCCGGCCCTGCCGCCGGAGATGGCCGCCCTGCTGGACCTGCTGCCCCCGGCGGAGCGGGCCAAGTTGGCACAGGCCGCCGGGCGGGCCGCCGAGCGCTTTACCGTGCATCCGGTGGTGCGTGATTACCTGCTGGGTGGCCTGGACGAGGCCGCTCGCCGCGACCTGCACACCTGGGCGGCGGCGTACTACGGGCAGCCGTTTGTGGATGAAGCGCGACGATTCCTGAAGCAACAGACAGGGCAAGAACCGGACCCGCAGGATGTTGGAGAAATGGCTTGTGGGCGTAAGGGAGTCGTTGGCGTGTGGACGAGCCAAACGCAGGACATGGCCCAGGCGCGGGGCGCGATGGCGCGCGCTCTCGAATGGCACCACCACCTTGTCCAGGCGGAGCGCTACAACCCGGCGGCTGAAATCACAATGGCCGTCTGGAGTGTCCTAGATCGTTGGGGCGAGCGGGATCGGGCCAAGTCGCTGCTGCGCGGCAGTATCGCGACGTTGGAGGGGCCAAATCGCGCCGTGGCCCAGGGCAACCTGGCCGCGCTGCTGGTGGACGAGGGCAAGTTAGACGCGGCGCTGGCGACCTACGAGGCGGTGTATCGTACGTTTGAGGAGGCGGGGAGCCAGGCGAATATGGCGACGGCGCTGGCGCAAATCAGCGTCATCTACCGGAGGATAGGCGACATTGACGAGGCGATTGCCAAACAAGAGGCCAGCCTGGAGATCAAGCGTGAGATCGGCGACGAGGAAGGCCAGGCGATCAGCCTGCACCAGCTCGCGATGCTGTACCGTGAAAAGGGCGAATTGGGGGAGGCGATGGCGCGCAGCCAGGCGGCGGAGGCGCTGGCCCGCAAGCTGGGGCTAGAGCATGGTGTGGCGAAATGT
>CAZXWB010000466.1:0-1619 GCA_964644395.1 uncultured Hyphomonadaceae bacterium
GAGACGGACTGGGATGGGCCGACAGGAGTCAGCCGAGGCCATAGTAGCCGCTGCTCACGGTGCGGCGAAGGGCCGAACACAAGGAGCCGACCGTCACGGAAGGTGCGATGCACGAGGCAGACGCAGACTCAAGGGCTGAGATGCCCGGGCCACCCCGGAGGGTAGGCGACGGAATCGCCGAGAGTACGGGCTTGGCGCGTCAAACGTGCGCGGGACCGACCGAAGAAGACGGGACCGAGGCTTCGCTGCTCATGGACGAGGTCGTGAGCCGTGAGAACCTTCTGTTGGCGTACCGGCGGGTGAAGCGGAACAAAGGGGCACCGGGCGTGGACGCAATGACCGTCGACGACCTGATGCCGTACTGCCGCGAACACTGGTCGGGCATTCGGGAGCAGTTGCTCGGCGGGACGTACCGACCCCAGCCGGTCCGGCAGGTGGATATCCCCAAGCCGGGCGGCGGGGTGCGAACGCTGGGCATCCCGACGGTTCTGGACCGCCTGATTCAGCAGGCATTGCTTCAGGTGCTCACCCCCCTCTTCGACCCGACCTTCTCGGAGCACAGCTTCGGGTTCCGGCCGGGCCGCAGCGCCCACCAGGCAGTGCGATCCGCGCGATCGCACATGGCTCGGGGGTATCGTTGGGTGGTGGACATGGACCTGGAGAAGTTCTTCGACCGGGTGAACCACGACGTGCTGATGGCACGGGTGAAGCGCCGGGTGAAGGACAGGTGTGTGCTGGTGCTCATCAACCGCTATCTGCAAGCGGGAATGATGGCAGGCGGACCGGTCAGTCCGCGGACGATGGGCACGCCGCAGGGCGGCCCGTTGTCTCCCTTGCTCAGCAACATCCTTCTGGATGAGTTGGACAAGGAATTGGAGCGCCGGGGGCATCGCTTCGTCCGCTATGCCGACGACTGCAACGTATACGTGCGGTCGAAGGCGGCGGGCGAGCGGGTGATGGCGTCCTTGGAGCGGTTCCTTCGCGAGAAGCTTCGCCTGAAGGTCAACCGGTCCAAGAGCGCGGTGGATCGGCCGTGGAACCGACAGTTCCTCGGCTACAGCGTCACCACGAATCGCCGCCCCAAGCTGAAAGTGGCCGCCAAGTCGGTTCGTCGATTCAAGCAGTCGCTTCGGCAGGTGTTCCGAGCGGGCCGGGGCCGCCGCGTTGCCACCGTGGTGCGCGAGCTGGTCCCGAAGCTTCGCGGGTGGGTGGCGTACTTCCGGCTGTCGGAAGTACGCGGTGTCTTTGAAGTGCTGGACCAATGGCTTCGCCGGAAACTGCGCGTGCTGTACTGGCGGCAGTGGAAGCGTTGGAAGACGCGCATCAAGGCACTTCGGCGTCGGGGCTTGGAAGCCCGACGGGCCGCCTACTCGGCGATGAATGGCCGGGGCCCCTGGTGGAATGCCGGGGCCCAGCATATGAACCAGGCCGTCCCGACCGCCGAACTGCGTCAACTGGGTCTCGTGAGCCTCCTCGCTGAGCACCGACGTCTTGCGCACTCCCTGTGAACCGCCGTGTACGGACCCGTACGCACGGTGGTGTGGGAGGTGGGGGTGAGCAATCACAGTAGTGTAATGATTTGTGTGTAAGTTCGGGAGGCGTGGCGTGTCATGCGTCTG
>CAZXWB010000467.1:0-1608 GCA_964644395.1 uncultured Hyphomonadaceae bacterium
ACCTCTCGCAGTGCCATTCGCCACTGCCGCGCGCCTATCAGTGGGCCGACGGCTCCGCCTATGTGAACCATGTGGAACTGGTGCGCAAAGCGCGCGGCGCGGAGATGCCGGAGAGTTTCTGGACCGACCCGCTGATGTACCAGGGCGGCAGTGACAGCTTCCTGGCCCCGACCGAGGACATCCCCCTGGGGGACCCGGCCTGGGGGCTTGATTTCGAGGGTGAGGTGGCCGTGATCACCGGCGACGTGCCCATGGGTGTGAGCGCTGAGGACGCGCTGAAGCATATCCGGCTCGTCATGATCGTGAATGACGTGTCCCTGCGCGGCCTTATCCCGGCCGAGCTTGGCAAGGGTTTCGGCTTTTTCCAGTCCAAGCCGTCCTCGGCCTTCGCGCCCGTGGCCGTGACGCCCGATGCCCTCGGCGCGGCCTGGCGGGATGGCAAGCTGCACCATCCCCTGAACGTCACCTATAATGGCAAGCCCTTCGGCAAGGCCGAAGCCGGCGTGGACATGACCTTCGATTTCGGTCGCCTGATCGCCCATGCCGCGAAGACCCGTCCCCTGTGTGCCGGCTCGATCATCGGATCGGGCACTGTGTCGAACAAGCTGGATGGCGGGCCCGGCAAGCCCGTGGACGAGGCCGGCGTCGGCTATTCCTGCATCGCCGAAATCCGGATGATCGAGACCATCGAGCATGGAGAGGCGAAAACGCCCTTCATGAGCGTCGGCGACACGGTGAAGATCGAGATGCTGGACACCGAGGGCCGGAGCATCTTCGGGGCGATCGACCAGACGGTGGCGAAGGCATGAGCGGGCTGAAGCTCTACTCCTACTGGCGCTCATCGGCGGCGTTTCGCGTGCGCATCGCCCTCAACCTCAAGGGGGTCGCGCATGAGATCGTGCCCGTCGATATCAAGCCCGGCGTGGCCGAGCACCAGACCGAGGCCTACCGCGCCATCAATCCCCAGATGCGTGTGCCGGCCATGGAAATGGGGGGGCAGGTCGTGGCCCAGTCCATGGCGATGCTGGAATGGCTCGAAGAGACCCATCCCGAACCTGCGCTCCTGCCGCAGGACCCGGTGAAGCGTGCCCGCGCCAGGGCCTTTGCCGACACGATTGCGTGCGATGTCCACCCGCTGAACAATCTCTCGGTGCTGACCACGCTGAGGCAGGATTTCGATGCCAGCGACGCGCAGGTCTCGGACTGGTATGGGAAGTGGATCCAGCGCGGCTTCGCGGCGCTGGAGCCTGTGGCGGCGGAGAGCGGGGACGGGTTCCTGTTCGGTGAGGCGCCGGGCATGGCGGAGATCTGCCTCGTGCCCCAGATGTGGAATGCGCGCCGGTTCGAGGTGGACGTGTCGGCCTTCCCTGCGCTCCTGGGCGTAGATGCGCGCTGCATGGAAATTGAGGCTTTCCGCGAGGCGGCCCCCGAGGCCCAGCCGGACAAGCCTTGAGGCTTGCTCAATTTCGCTTCCCCGCGGCTTGTCCGCGGGGCCCAGCACTTAAGCGCTGCCCTCCTGGCCAGCCCGAGGACCTAAACAAAAACAGACGGTCTTGCGCACCCAAGAGATGGTCACCGCGGACAAGCCGCGGTGCGGCGAGAAGATGA
>CAZXWB010000468.1:0-1607 GCA_964644395.1 uncultured Hyphomonadaceae bacterium
GCATGCGGTCTTCACCACGCATGGGTTTGAACAAGCAATCAAGCGTCAAAAGGGCATCTGGTGGATGTCTTGGCGGTCAGAGGCGATGAAGGACGTGGCACGCTGCGATAAGGTCCGGGGAGGCGCGAGCACCCTTTGATCCGGACATGTCCGAATGGGGAAACCCACCTCAGAGCGGATGTCTGTTGGCGGCTTGGCTTCGGCTAGGCCGGCTTCGGTCATCCGTTTGATGATGAGGTATTTTGCACTGAATTCATAGGTGTAAAAGGCAAACGCGGGGAATTGAAACATCTGAGTACCCGCAGGAATGGAAATCAAACGAGACTCCCTGAGTAGTGGCGAGCGAAAGGGGACCAGGCCGTGGTCTGAAACAAGGCGAAGCATCTGGAAAGTTGCGCCAGAGCGGGTGATAGCCCCGTAGCCGTAAGATGAAGATCCGTTAGAGTAGGGCGGGACACGTGTAATCCTGTCTGAACATGGGGGGCCCACCCTCCAAGCCTAAGTACTCCTGACCGACCGATAGTGAACCAGTACCGTGAGGGAAAGATGAAAAGCACCCCGATGAGGGGAGTGAAACAGTACCTGAAACCGGATGCTTACAAGCAGGTGGAGCGTAAGTGACACCGTACCTTTTGTATAATGGGTCAGCGACTTAGTGTTGCGAGCAAGCTTAAGCCGTTAGGTGGAGGCGTAGCGAAAGCGAGTCTGAACAGGGCGCAAAGTTCGTGGCATTAGACCCGAAGGGAAGTGATCTAGATATGGGCAGGGTGAAGGTGCGGTAACACGCACTGGAGGCCCGAACCGATGTACGTTGAAAAGTGCTCGGATGACCTGTGTCTAGGGGTGAAAGGCCAATCAAACTTCCTGATAGCTGGTTCTCCGCGAAATCTATTTAGGTAGAGCGTCAGATATTACTCTCGGGGGTAGAGCACTGGATGGGCTAGGGGTCCTCACCGGATTACCAAACCTAACCAAACTCCGAATACCGAGAAGTACAGTCTGGCAGACACACGGCGGGTGCTAACGTCCGTCGTGGAGAGGGAAACAACCCTGAACGCCGATTAAGGTCCCCAAGTAATGGCTAAGTGGTAAAGGATGTGAAGGTGCTCTGACAATGAGGAGGTTGGCTTAGAAGCAGCCATCCTTTAAAGAAAGCGTAACAGCTCACTCATCAAGCGCCTTTGCGCCGAAAATGTAACGGGGCTTAAGCCATTCACCGAAATCGCGTCCCCGGATTTAATCCGGGGGGTAGCGGAGCGTTCCGTAAGCCTGTGAAGGTGTGCTGCGAGGCATGCTGGAGGTATCGGAAGTGAGAATGCTGACATGAGTAGCGACAAACAGGGTGAGAGACCCTGTCGCCGAAAGTCCAAGGGTTCCTGCGTAAAGCTAATCTGCGCAGGGTTAGCCGGCCCCTAAGGCAAGGCCGAGAGGCGTAGCCGATGGGAACACTGTTAATATTCAGTGGCCAGGTGAGATGTGACGAATGCCGGAAGCTGTCTGTCCTTATCGGATTGGACAGGCAGCCTGGGTGTTCCTGGAAATAGCCTCACCACAGACCGTACCCGAAACCGACACAGGTGGACTGGTAGAGAATACCAAGGCGCTTG
>CAZXWB010000469.1:0-1602 GCA_964644395.1 uncultured Hyphomonadaceae bacterium
CCTAGGTTGTGCGGCGCGCAGGCGCCAGGTCCGGAAAGGCCTCGTCAATCCGCCTGAAAACCTCGCCATCATAGGGATGAGCGATCTTCAGGAGCTCGTCGCGGCGATAGGCCATCGAGCCGCCATCGCCATAGCTCGGACGCGTGTTGCGATGGCCCATCAGAAGACACCGGAGCCCGTAGTCGATATTGGCCTCCTGCATGCGTTTCTCGAAAGCATGCCGGAAGGAGTAGATCACGTGCGCGTCTGTCGGAAACAGCCCCCGTGCCCGGAACGCCTTCATCATGTTGGCCGAGAAGAGTTCGCCCCGATCATGATAATGCGGAAATCCTACGGGTGACCGCCGGGCGGCTTCCAGCGCCACGCCGACCAGCGGGATGTCCCGGATCGAGGATTCGGTCTTGATCTCGCGCTTCCGGCGCGGGGCGATCGAGATGAAGGGAACATCGCCGCCGAGATGGATATCCTCGGGGCGCAGATTGATGATCTCGCTTGGCCGGCAGCCGGTCTCGATCAGAAGGTAGGTGATGAGCTGCAATTCCGCCCGCAAGCCGATCAGCGCGCCCGGGGCGAGGATGCGGCCACGAACCCAGGCGTCGGGGAAGGCCGGCACCTCGGACCGCGACTTTGCCTTGAAGAACAGGTTCCGGAAGGGGTTTGGCCGGGTTTCCTCGCCCACATGCTTGAAATAGCTGCTGTAAAGCAGGCGGATATTGCCGATATGCCTGTTGGCGGTATTGGGTTTCACAGTTTTGCATCCCGATGCGCCCGTGACGCGATCTGACCAGAAGCGATGATAGGCCAGGGCATGATCTCGGGTGATGTCAACCAGCGGCAGGTCGCCGACCTGTTCGGTGAAATAGCTGATCGAAAGCCGCTTGACCTTCCGCCACTGATAGACCTGAGCGTCTGATTTCGCGTACTGGTCATCGATGGCGATCTCGTTGAAATAGATCTCCAGCGCCTCGCTGACCGTGACCCTGGGCGCCTCGACACCGCCGAGCAGCGCCTCGACCTGCTCGGGCTGTTCGTCGACGACCGCGCTTCCGCGACCGTCCAGCGCGACCAGGCGGCGAACCACATCGTCGAGATGTGGCTCACTGACCAACTGCTCAACCGGCCGGTACCGGAACCCGCAGGCCATCGCCGCGGCTCTTGCGGCTTCATAGCGCTTGCGCGCCAGGGCCCGCCGGGCATCCGCGTCGCCGTCTTCGGCGGCCGCCGCAAGCGCCATGCCGGCCCAGAAGGCCTCGTCGGCGTATGCCAGCTCATCGCGGCGAATACGGGCGGTCTCCAGTGAAGAGGTCCCCAGCGCGAGCCTGATTGTTCCGCGATCATCGAAGCGTTGAAACTGCTTCGGCACCCGCCGGTAATAATGCCAGCGGCCACCCCTCTGGCGCAGGTGCCGGTCAATGTCGCGGGTTCGATCCATGCATTCGTGTGGCACAAAATGAGCGCAATTTGTAGCACAAAATCGGGAGAAGCGCGGGAAGTAGCAGAGTGTCCGGGAACTAGATCGTTGATTATAATGAATTTTAGAGAAAATGAATGGTGCGGTCGAGAGGACTCGAACCTCCACGGGTCTCCCCACAGCGACCTCAA
>CAZXWB010000470.1:0-1599 GCA_964644395.1 uncultured Hyphomonadaceae bacterium
TGAAGCCCCCCAGACAAACCCGTTGTCCCCCAGACATTGCGTTCCGCAGGCTGCAAACATCCATCATCGCCGGATGGACGGCCCTTGCGATGCCTTTCCGACGCGCCTAATCAGCGATCTGGAGGACGAGAGCCCAATGGACGTTTCCGATCACACCATCATCATTGGCGGCGGACAGGCGGGTGCACAGGCCTGCCAGTCCCTGCGCCAGTTCGGTTATGACGGCGCGATCACGCTGATCGGCTCGGAAAGCGCGCTGCCGTATCAGCGTCCGCCCCTCTCCAAGGCCTACATGAAGGGCGAGCTTGAGGAGTCCCGGCTCTACTTCAAGCCCCATGCCTGGTATGAGGACAACCGGATCGATGCGCGCCTCGGCGCCCAAGTGACCGCGATCGATGCCGGCGCGCGGACCGTCACCCTCGATAGCGGCGCGACGCTCTCCTTCACAGATCTCATCATCGCCACGGGCGCGCGGCCACGGCCCCTGCCCGTGCCCGGCCGGGACCTGCAGGGCATCCACGATCTCCGCGACCTGGCCGATGTGGAACGCATCCGGCCGGAAATGATCGCCGGCCGTCACCTGCTGATTGTCGGCGCCGGCTATATCGGCCTGGAGGCCGCCGCCGTCGGCCGCCAGCTTGGCCTTGAGGTCACGGTGCTGGAACGCGCCGATCGGGTGCTGGAGCGGGTGACGTCTCCGGTCATGAGCGAATTCTTCACAACAGAGCACCGCGCCCAAGGCGTCGACATTCGCACCGGTGCCGCGCTGGAAGGCTTCCAGGGCGAGGACGGTCACGTCACCGGCGCGCGTCTCGCCGGTGGGGAGGTCATCGCCTGCGACGCGGTACTGACGGGCATTGGCATCATTCCGAACACCGAACTGGCCGAAGCGGCAGGGCTCGCCGTAGAAAACGGCATCGTGGTGGACGATAATGCGCGCACCTCCCACGCCCATATCTATGCCGCCGGTGACTGCACCGTGCGCCCCCTCGCCGCCTATCGCCGGACCGGCCGGCTTGAAAGCGTCCACAACGCCATCGAGCAGGGCAAGCTCGCCGCCGCCGCCATCGCCGGAAAGCCTGCCCCGATGCTCGACTGTCCCTGGTTCTGGTCCGACCAGTACGATCTCAAGCTCCAGATTGCAGGCCTGAGCCAGGGCCATGACGAGATTGTCCTGCGCGGCGATCCGGCCGGGCGGAAGTTTGCCGCCTTCTACCTGAAGGACGGCGCACTGATTGCCGTCGATGCGATCAACTCACCGCCGGACTTCCTGGCTTCCAAGAAGCTGATCCAGGCCGGCGCAAGGCCCGATCCCGGCACCCTCGCCGACACGAGCCAGAGCATGAAGGACATCGCCAAGGCGGCCCTGGCGGAATGAAATCACCTGCGCCATGGGCGACCCGTCAGCGGGCGGCCTGCCCGCCCCCAGCCGAGGCGCCGCGTCCCGCGAGCGAGAAAGCTGCCGAAAAGAGGGCTGTCCGCGGACCGCATCGCAGCCCTGAGCCCGTTTCATGTGAGCAAAGCGATACGGAAACAAACAAGAATGGTGCCGGCTGAGGGACTCGAACCCCCGACCCCCTGATTACAAATCAGGTGCTC
>CAZXWB010000471.1:0-1596 GCA_964644395.1 uncultured Hyphomonadaceae bacterium
CGAGCCTGAACACGCTGATGCGGCGGCACGAGCGGTTGGTGCACGCGGTGGTGCGTCAGCAGTGGAGCGGGGGATGGCGCTACGAGGAGGTGGTTCAGGAGGGCCGGATTGGGCTGTGGCGCGCGATTTTGAAGTACGACCCGGAGCGGGGGATGGCGTTCTCGACGTATGCGTGGCCCGCCATCGCGCGCCAGGTGTGGGCAGCGGTGAAGCGCCGCCAACGGGAAGCAGAAGCTCCGCCTCCGTGCCCGCCGATACCCGACGCGGATGAGTCGGCGGTCGATTGGGCGCGGACGTGTCAGTTATTGCGCGAGCTGGTGGCGCGCTTGCCCGCCCCGGAGCAACAGCTGGTGATCCAGTACTACGGGCTGGATGGCGGCGGGGGCTGCACGCAACGGGACCTGAGTGAGCCGCTGGGATGTACGCGCCAGGCGGTGGGGTATCACCTGCAGAAGGCGCTCCGCCGGTTGCGCCATCCCGGTTGGAGCGGCGAACTGCGCGCGCATGTGGGCGGCAAGCGGCGCGCCGCGTACCGGGCGGCGATAGGAGGGTCATCATGACCACGACCGCGGCCAAAACAGCGGAACAATATCGAGAAGAGTGCGCCCGGCTGCAGGATTTTTCGCTCGAGCAGCTCCATCCTGATCTGCCGTTGCGCTTTCCGAGTCACGGCGGCGAGGATGTGCCGGAGACCTTCCGCGCGCGCGGCTGGTACGAGTATCCCGGCTGGGCCGGGCTGACTGATGCTGATGCCCTGGCCAACGCCGGGGCCTTGTACATCGCCATGCACCTGATCGATTTCAGCCCCTTGCGGGGCGAGCTGATCGAGTTGCGCGGCATTCACGTCAACGGGCCTGGCGGCACGCCGTTCGATCCGGTGTCCCTGTTCCTGTGTTGCCTACTGCGTTGGGAGGTGCAGCGCGGGTGGGGGAAACTGGCGAAATTCCTGGGCAGCGCCGAAGGCGATTGCTGGCGCCGCCTGTGCGGCTTCGAGGCGGGCGATACCCCTTCGGAATCGGTGCTGCGGACAGCTTTTCACGCCCTGGGCACCGCCTTCCACACCGATCTCTGCCCGCGATTCATCGCCTTGCTATCAGAAGCGGGCTTGCTGCCGCCGCACGATCCCCAATCTGACACCCCGGCCCGCGATGGCCTGCCGGTGGCGGTGGATGGCATGCTACACGACGCGCACAGCACGATGAAGTGCAGCAAGGTCACCGCCACCTGCTTTGCACCTACCTCGGAGGAGCACCCCCGCCCGTGCCCGGCGCGCGACGCGGGCAAAGAAGGCTGTGCTTGCGACACCTCGGCGTGTGAACAGCAGTGTAAGCGCGTCACCCCCCGCGATCCCGAAGCCCGCTTCATCCACTACACGGGGCGCAATCAGGACGGCGAGCAGGATGCCAAACGCGCGCGCAACGTCCACGGCTATCGCAGCTACGCTCACTCGGTGGTAGATGACGAGTTGCACACCTACTGGGTGGCCTCCAGCACCGTCCAACCGGCCAACGCCGATGAGCGGGTCATTTTCCCGGCAGATTTCACCCACCTGCGCCACCGGTTGCCCCACCTGCCGATTAGCGAACTGGTGGCCGA
>CAZXWB010000472.1:0-1595 GCA_964644395.1 uncultured Hyphomonadaceae bacterium
TCAGGCGGCCACGGTGGCGCCCTGGCTCTCGCCGGCGCGGCCGTGCAGGTTCGGCCGGTCGGCGTCGGTCTCGAAGATCTCCGGCAGGCACTGAATCGTTTCGCCCTCGCCGGTGACAAGGAGGCCGCCCGGCAGGAGGCGGCTGGAGAGGTTTTCCAGCACGCGCATCTGACCGACCGGGGCCATGGTGCCCATCACCCGGCGGCAGAGGATCAGGTCGAAGCGTCCGAAGCCGTCGGCGCTGTCCATGAGATTGTGCACGCGCACGGCAATCCGGTTGCGCAGGGGGCCGAGGGCCTGCCAGCTGCGATCGGCCAGCGGCCGGAAATGGGCCAGCATGCGCCGGGCGCTCAGGCCCTTCTGGATCTCGAAATGGCTGAAACTGCCCGCGCGCACACGCTCCACGGCCTCGCTGGCCATGTCGGTGGCGAGTAGTTCCACATTCAGGCCGCGCAGCATCTCATTCTCGCTGATCAGTATGGCCAGGGAATAGGCCTCCTGGCCGGAACCGACACCGGCACACCAGATGCGCAGCTTGCCGCCCTGGGCCCGGCCCGCGCGGGCGGGCAGGAAGGTGTCGACGCAATGGGCAAGGGTGTCTGGATCGCTGAAGAAGGTGCCACCCGTGCTCACCAGCCGGCCGACCGTCTCCGCCCGCAGGGCCTCATGGGCGCGCTCGCGGATGCATCCGGCGAGTTCGGCGGCAGTGCAGAATCCCTCGCGTCGCAGGAGCGGCATCAGGCGGGTGTTGTAGAGCGCGGTCTTGTGGACGTGCAGGACCTGTCCGGTCCGGTCGAGCGTCAGGTCAGCCAGTTCGCTGAATGTGTCGCTGTCCATGGCGGGAAATCCCTGAAACTGCACGAAACTTCACGCCCTCTCTGCGCCCCGCGGCGTTAACAAAACCTTCCGTTCCATAAAGGAATGGCCCCCGGCGCCGGTTCAGACCAGACCGACCTGGCAGAATTTCGAATGGATGATGTCGGCATCAAAGGGCTTGATGACATATTCGTTCGCCCCGGCGCGCAGGGCTTCGCCGATCCGTTCAGGGTCGTTTTCAGAGGCGCAGAACACCACCACCGGGCGCTCGCCACCGGGGGCGCGGCGCAGGGCGCGGAGGAAATCGATGCCGTTCATCACCGGCATGGTCCAGTCCAGCAGGATTGCATCGGGCATGTCCTGCTTGCACAGTTCCAGCGCCGCGGCCCCGTCGCTCGCCTCGCTGACGCTGAACTCCAGATTCTCGACGATGCGCCCGGCAACCTTGCGGACCACGCGGGAGTCGTCGACGACAAGACATGTTTTCACGGGACCCGGGCTCCATTCGTTCTGAATTTCAACTTCAGATAGAGCTTAGGCCTGATTTTGCTTAAGGATCGCTTACCCGGCGGAGAATTTTTCCGGCCGGTGTCAGCCCTCGCCGGTGATCCCGGCGGTCTCGAGGCGCAGATGCGTTTCGCTCATCTCGCAATCCATCCTCGAGCCCAGCCTTTCGGCCAGCATGTGGGCGAAGATGGGATGGATGTTGCGGGCCTCCTGGCGTTCGGCCGGGGCCTCGCCGCGCACCGCCTGGCGCAGGCCGTCACGGAAGTCGACGC
>CAZXWB010000473.1:0-1595 GCA_964644395.1 uncultured Hyphomonadaceae bacterium
CACGGGCGAGGTGCGCGAGGTGGCGCTGCCGGACAATCCCGACCTGTCGGACTTCCAGTGGTCGATGGACGGCCGCCAGGCGGCCTTCACCCATACCACCGCCGACGGAATGGCGCTCTATGTCCTCGATGTGGAGACCGGCGAGGCGCGCGAAGTGCTTGAAGACGGGCTCAATTTCATCTTCCAGGAACCCCGCTGGCTCGACAATTCCCGCCTTCTGGTCCTGACCGGTCCCGCCGACCGTGGCGAGATGCCCGTGGCACCGCTCACCCCGATCGGCCCGTCCATCCAGGACGCCACCGGCGGCGAGGAGGCCCAGACACGCACCTATCAGGACCTGCTCGAGGACGCCCATGACGAGGCGATGTTCCGATGGCTTGCCACCAGCCAGCCGCTGGTCATCGATCTCGAGACCGGCCGCCGGCAGGCCCTTGGCACCCCGCGCATCTACACCTCCGTCTCGCCCTCCCCGGATGGCGATCATTTCCTGATGGAGTGGATCGGGGAACCCTTTTCCTATCAGGTGCCCTGGTGGCGGTTCCCCCGGACCACGGTTGTCACCGATGCCGACGGCGAGACCGTCGAGGTGATCGCAGAGCAGCCGCTGGCCGACAGCCTCCCCGTCCAGGGCGTCGTCACCGGGCGCCGGTCGATCAGCTGGCACCCCACCGCGCCTGCCACGCTGATCTGGGCGGAGGCGCAGGATGGCGGCGACCCGCGTGTGGAGACCGATTTGCGTGACCGGCTGTTCGCCCTGGCCGCGCCCTTCGACGGCAAGCCAGTCAAGCTGGTTGACCTTGAAGACCGCTATTCAGGCTTCCGGGGGCTGCAGGACAGCGATGACCTGATCGTGGTGGACTATGATCGCGACACCCGCGAAGTGCGCCGGAGCCTTGTCGATGTGGACGGTGCCGAACGCATTAAAGTGATCGAGGTCCGCGACTATCAGGACGCCTACAACGATCCCGGCTCGCCCGTGACCACGCTCACCGATGCGGGCTTTTCGGTGGCCATCGTCAATGACGGCGCACTGCTCCTGTCAGGCCAGGGCGCCACGCCGGAGGGCAATCGGCCCTTCCTGCGCCGCTTCGACCTGGAGACGCTGGACACCGAGGAGATCTGGCGAAACAGCGGCGAGAGCTATGAATACGTTGTCGATGTGCTCTCCGAAGACGGCTCGCGCTTCGTGACCTATTACGAGGACCCCGCGACGCCCGGCAATTACCGCCTGCATGAAGCTGGCGAGGCGCAGTTCCTCACCGATTTTCCCGACCCCCATCCCGAACTCACCGGCATCAGCCGCGAGCTGATCACTTATGAGCGCGCCGACGGCACGCCGCTTTCGGCGACGCTCTACCTGCCGCCGGACTATGAGGAGGGCCAGAAGCTCCCCGTGGTGGTGTGGGCCTATCCGCGCGAGTTCAACTCCGCCGCCACGGCCGGACAGGTGCGCGATTCGAAGTACCGTTTCACGCGGATCGGCGGCTATTCCCACCTTTTTTTCCTGACCCAGGGCTATGCCGTCATGGACCGCACGGCCATGCCGGTGGTGGGCGCCGATCCCGAAACCGTCAATGACACCTTCATCGAGCAGA
>CAZXWB010000474.1:0-1593 GCA_964644395.1 uncultured Hyphomonadaceae bacterium
TTGCTTCAGGTAGGCTGCGATATCCATCCACGCATCAACTCACCCTGACGTGTTAACCGCGGTCTTTAAGTACCTTTCGTGTCACCGGCCAGTGGCGCTGAATGGGCGCCCCGAATCGAAAGCTTTATATACCACGAGGCCTACCAGAGGCCCATGGCGTGGAGCAATCCATTCGAGGCGATGGGGCTGGGTTCCCTGTTCGATACACTGTTGCCGGACTTCCTGCTGGCGTTCACGTTCTTCACGGCCCTGAGCTACGCGGTGCTCGGCCGGCGATTCAAGCAGCAACGCCCGGCGGCTGCCATGTCCGGCGCCATCGGCCTGGCGCTGGCGGTCGGATTGGTGTGGTATGAACACCTGCACGGATGGAGTATCCGGGACCTGGGCCACATCGCGATCGGGTTCGCGGTCTTTGTGCTGGCGGCCGTGATGTTCCAGTCGCTCCGTCACATTGGTGGCAGCATCGCCGGCGCGGGCCTGTCTCTCGGGGCGAGCCTTCTGGTTGGTTCGGCGTTGGGGCTTCATTGGCCGGGCGATCCCCGTCTTCTCACGAGCCTCACTATCCTCTCATTGCTGGGCGGCGTGATCGCGGTTCTGATTCGCCGCACCGGCCGATCCACTTCCTCTTCATCATCGTCCCTGACGGCCGGGCCGGGAACGTCCCGCGTGGACATCACCGACCTGTTGCAGGATCGGGAAGCCTCCATGCGAACGGCGGACCAGCTCGAATACCTCCGGCGCGAATCCGACTGGCTCGGCCAACGGGATGACCTCGATGAACGCATTCGCCGTCAACTGCAGCGGATGTTGCTGGTGGAAGGGGCCCTTACGCAGCGATTGGCTCAACTACGCGAAAAATCCCATCTGGCGCGTAAGGGCGACCTTCACCGCATCGAGGCCCTCAAGGAGGAGATGGCAGGGCTGCCCGATGCCGCCAAGGCGAAGATGGTCAAGCAAATCCGCCAGGCATGGAAGGAGACGGACCTGGACACGCGGCTGGAACGCCTGGACCGCACCGTAGCGGTGACCGAGAAACGCGTTCGTGACCTGACGCAGAAGGCCCAGGAGGCGGTGAGCCGCAAAGACTATCAGCAGGTGCCGACACTGCTGGAGAAGGCGACTAAGCTCCAGAAACACAACTCGCAGCTTCTTCGGCGGATCGAGCACACCGAGCAGAGGCTCTTGAAGCTGGCGCGATCGGCCATGTCGGCGGCCAGGCAAGGTGATCGACGCTGAGTGGGCATCTTCTCGACCTGTACGGCGAAGAGAGGTTGAGAGCACTCGAACCGCCGTATCGATCCCGCGGGGAGGCCCAGGTGGGTCGGTTCCTGCGGCGGTATGGAATTCCTTTCCTGTACGAGCCGCCTGTGTCGGTCTATCACGCCGGCCGCGAGCGGGTGTGGCATCCGGACTTCGTGCTGCCGACCTGCAATGACCTGATCGTGGAATACGCCGGCATGCCGGATCGGCCGGAGTACATGCGACGGGCGATGGGAAAGCAGCAGATCTATCAGCAGAACGGGCGAGAATCCCTCTTCCTCTATCCACATGACCTGCGGGGTCGACAGTGGCCAAGGAGACTGTACCATCGGC
>CAZXWB010000475.1:0-1588 GCA_964644395.1 uncultured Hyphomonadaceae bacterium
TATGGCGAGCCCTGCCCCGAGGCCATGGTGGAAAGCGCGCTCGACCATGCCCGCATCCTCGATGATGCCGGCTTCCATGAGTACAAGATCTCGGTGAAGGCTTCGGACATGTTCCTGACCGTGGCGGCCTATCAGGGCCTCGCCGAGGCCACCGACGCGCCGCTTCACCTCGGCATCACCGAGGCCGGCGGCACCCGGACGGGCACGGTGAAATCCTCCATCGGCATGGGCAACCTGCTCTGGATGGGGATTGGCGACACGATCCGGGTCTCGCTGTCGGCCGACCCGATCGAGGAGGTGAAGGTGGGCTATGAAATGCTCAAGAGCCTCGGCCTGCGCACGCGCGGGGTAAACATTGTCGCCTGCCCCTCCTGTGCGCGCCAGGGTTTCGACGTGATCAAGACGGTGGAAACGCTGGAAGCCCGCCTCGCCCATATCTCCGAGCCGATCTCGCTCTCCATCATCGGCTGTGTGGTGAATGGCCCGGGCGAAGCGGCCCTGACCGATCTCGGCTTCACCGGCGGCGGATCGGAAGCCGGCATGATGTATGTGGCTGGCGCGCGCGATCACAAGGTCTCCAATGAGGACATGGTCGAGCACATCGTCGAGCAGGTCGAGAAGAAGGCCGAAGAACTCCGCGCCGCGCGCGAAGCCGCCAAGGTCGCGGCGGAGTAGGATCGCGCGCAGACCCCCTGCCTGCATGGGGCAAGCGCGAGGGAAATGTTTCTGTCCGCGCTTTCGGCCTTGGTCAGAACCGTTTCAAGCCCTCAAGACCCGGTCCATGGGTTCCAGAGAAGTGCTGGCGCGCTTTCCGGGATGACAAAGAGGGGGTCACCCGCATTCGGGTTGCGCCAGCACCGGCGCCCGCACCGATGGGGACCGGTCCGGCAGACGTCTTGATTTGTGTGCGATTTGTCCGTCGCCACACGGCTTGTCCGGTTGGCCCAGTTCGGAGCTGGATCACCCGGATGAACCGGGTGATGACGAGGCGAATGCCTTGAACACAGGCTAACCCGGTTCCAGCGGTGCGTCGGCGTCGCGAGAGATCAGGTCATCGCGAGAGGTGTCGATTCGCACCGTCCAGCCAGAGCTCAATTCGAACAGACGTGACATCCCATCGAGGTCTGAGAACTCCCATTCCCGTGAACGCTCAAATGACAGCCCATTGGGGGATATCTTTTCTTCGCGCACGATCCATTCGATCCGCAGGCCGCCGCGACCATCGGTGAATATCCGCGCGAGGCCGCCCGTGCCCGAGGCCATGCGTTCATCCATATAGGCCCGCAGCCAATGCAGGCGCAGCCACAGGATGGGCCACAGCCAGATCGGGGTGGCGGCATAGAAGCGGATGATGTCCTCACGGTTCATGGGGAGGAGTATGGCCCCGGGCCGAGGGGTGGGGGATAAGTTTCCTCATTTATAGCCGTGTCACCCCGGCGAAAGCCGGGGCCCAGGACAGACGCGCCGGGGCTTGGTGAGCGCTGGGAGGCGCTTTCAGAGCTTTCTGTCGTTCCCACGCCAGGCACTTCGGTTCTGCCATGGGCCCCGGCTTTCGCCGGGGAGGCACTGAACATTCAACTTCGCGCCC
>CAZXWB010000476.1:0-1586 GCA_964644395.1 uncultured Hyphomonadaceae bacterium
GCCACGATCTGCCGTCTGATCTAAACGTTATCACAGGGGACGATCACATGCGAAGAACACTCACCGGGCTCGCCGCCCTGGCCACCCTTGGCATCGCAAGCGTGAGCGCAGGGGCCCAGGAGACACAGCCAGCCACCTTTCCAGACTTCCTGGAACTTGATGGCAGCGCCAGTATCTACCTCCTGCCTGATCCCGAATTCTCCGTTCTGGAAGGTGGCACGATTGAGTTCTGGGTGGAGCCCGACTGGACCGAGACGCCGGACTTCGACCCGGTCATCCTTTCCGCCGCTGGACCTGACGGCCCGGCCTATGTCATCGCCATGCTGCGCGAGAAGGAGGGAATAGGCCTCCTCACCGGTGACGAGGAAGCGCTCTGGGCCTTCGATTTCGACGATGGCCAGGTGCACCATGTGGCGCTGAATTTCTATGATGGCGGCGTGGTCGCGATCGTGAATGGCGAGTCTCTGGGACTGGCCGAAATCGAAATGGCCGATCTCGCCCCATCAGGGGTGTGGATCGGCAGCGCCGACGGCAACACTGCGCCCTTCGTCGGTGCCATTGCCTCCCTGCGCATATGGGGCGTGCCGGTGGAGCCCGAAGTGCTGGACGCGTTCCGCTATTTCGACGTCCTGGCGCCGGAAACCGAGAGCCATCCCGACATTGATTACCTGCAGGTGATCAGCGACTTCAACAACAGTGATGTTCTGGTCGTTGAGGCCCTCGGAAGCGAGGAGGGCTGATCATGAAACTCAGATTCCTCGCCATCGGCCTTTTGAGCCTCGGCACCGTTTTCGCCCTGTCACCGGCCATGACGCCCGTGGCGGAGGCCCAGCCCTACACCGGTGGCAAGGCCCAGCCGAAGAAGGCCAAGCCCAAACCAAAGCCGCCGGCACGCATTGCGGCGGCGAAGCCATCGCTTATTGCGTCCACCAATGCAGTGAAGGCGAAGCGCGCCCAGGGTGCCCGGAAACTCGCCACACCGCGCACCGCCGCACGCGGCGTTACCTTTGGCGGAAACGCTGTCGCAGGCCAGCAGGGCAGCCGCCGCTGGAGCGTCGACACCAACCGTCCGGCCGCTGGCGGTGGGGGCACCAGTCGCCCCAGCGGAAACGGCAGACCACCCGCCGCCGGCAATCGTCGCTGGAGCACCGAAACCAACCGCCCCTCGCGCCGGGAACAGGTTCGCGGCACGAAAAAGGTCACCAAGGGCAATGGCAGCGGCCAGGGCAAGAACAAGAAGCTGAAAACGGCAAAGCCGAGCCCAAATCCAAGCGCCGGTAGCCGGGGCAGCGTCACCAGTGAAAGGCTGACCAGACTGCGGCGCAACCGCCAGGGACGGCTGACTGAGAACGTCAATTCCGTCCTGCCGAACAATGCGGCCCCCCAGGGCATGGCCTATCGCGCCCTTGAAGGCTCGAGACCCCGGATCACGGCATCAACCCAGCCGCCTCCGCGGGCCGCGATGTCGCGGCAGACCCTTCAGGTGCCCGTCGACAACCGCCCGCGGACCGTCAAGTCGGCCCGACCTCCGGGTTGATGGACGAGCCAGCAGAAGGCTGACCTTCTGCGATTGAGCCAGGGACGTT
>CAZXWB010000477.1:0-1585 GCA_964644395.1 uncultured Hyphomonadaceae bacterium
CGACGAAGAGGACTTCCACACCTTGGCGGTGTGGGAAATCGAAACCGTCATGGAGCGGGCCTACCAGGCCGGCTTCGAAGCCGCGAGCCAAGCTCGCAAAGGAGCATGAACCATGAAGAAGGCAGACGTACAAACTGGCGCGACCTACCTGGTGAAGGTCGCGGGCAACCTGGTGCCGGTGAAGATCACCCGCGAACACGACAACGGCGGCTGGGAAGGCAGGTCCGTGAAGACCGGCAAGACCATCAGGATCAAAACGGCCCAAAGATTGCGAAAGCCTCTCGACGACACGGCCCCCGTGGCGGCGAGGGCCAAGGTGGCGACCAAGGACGCCACCGCTACGCCCGATCGCGACACGGGCGAACGTGCCGCGACCGGTGGCCAGCGTGATGGCGACGAAGCCAAGCCGATGAGCCTGCTCGACGCGGCGGCACACCTGCTGAGCCTGGGCACCGGCGACCCGATGCGATGCCAGACAATCGTCGACCTGGCGATCCAGCGGGGCCTGTGGGCACCCCGCAACGGCGGTAAGACGCCGGCCAACACACTCAGCGCCGCCATGCGCCGCGAGATCAAGGCCAAGGGCGACGCCAGCCGGTTCCGCCTCGCGGAGCGCGGCAGATTTGAACTGAACCGCTGATCAGCCCTGTTCGCGTCAAACATCGCCCCGGCCGCCAGCGTGGGCGATGGCGTGTTGTCAACGTCCAGAGGCGGAGGTACAATAGCCACATGGTTACGCTAAGCGACATCCAGAACCGACGGGAGCAGATCCTCGACGTTGCCGCCCGACACGGTGCCAGCCAGATCCGTGTCTTCGGCAGCGTCTCACGCGGGGAAGCGTCACCTTCCAGCGACATCGATTTGCTGGTGCACCTTGGCGACCAGGCCACGCTCCTTGATCAGATCGCGTTGAAGAACGACCTGGAGGACTTGCTCGGCTGTAACGTCGACGTAGTGGATGACGACGCGGTTTTCCCTGCCATTCGCGATGAGATCATGGCTGAAGCGGTGGCACTGTGAAGCGAGACCGGCCTTACCTTCAGCATATCATCGACGCCATCGACAGCATCCGCGAGTACACTCGAGATGGCCGTGATGCCTTCATGCGGGACGCCAAAACGCAGGACGCCGTAATCCGTAAGTTCGAGATCATCGGCGAAGCAACGAAACGACTTGATGCCGAGACCAAGGCCCGCCGGCCCGATATCGCTTGGCGCGAGATCGCCGGCCTGCGCGACGTGCTCATTCACAACTACATGGGCGTCAACCTCAAACGCGTCTGGGGCGTGGTAGAACACCGCCTCCAGCCTTTACGAAAAGCCATCCAGGAATTGCTCAACCAAGACTGATTCGCCCAGCCGGTTCCCCGCCGGGGTTTTCCTCTTGCGGCCGGGCGTCAAACGGACGCTTCTCCTCCGTCGCTCGCATCCACCGGCAACTCGATGGGCTCGAACTCCACGTTCGCCCAGTCGATGTCCTCATCGGAGTCCGGGCCGTACTCCTCTGCCCATAGCGCCTCGGCCATACGCCGGCCCGCCGGTGTCAGCCGCAGGTGCGTAGTGCGCCGCCCACCGGTCACGCTGAC
>CAZXWB010000478.1:0-1580 GCA_964644395.1 uncultured Hyphomonadaceae bacterium
CGGGGCGAGCCCTGCTCGAAGGTCATCGCCGTGGCGCCGTTCAGCGTCGGCCACATGTCGCCATAGCCGGGATAGAAGGCGTCAAACACCTCGCGCGTGAAATAGGGCACGCCGAAGGCATCGAAATACTTCGCCATGTTCTGGCCGAGCTGGACCTGATTGTCCTTCTGGGCCTCGGTGATGTTGGGATTGAAGGGCCGGGCGGCGGGCGGGAAGTAATAGGTCGCATCGCCGCCCATCTCGTGGGAATCGACGAAAACCACCGGATGCCAGTCGAGCAGCGCCTGCACCTTGCCGATGGTTTCGGGCTGGGTCAGGGCGAACCAGTCGCGATTGAGATCGAAGAGATAATGGTTGAACCGGCCGCGCGGCCAGGGCTGGTCATGCTCGGCTGTGTAGCGGTCGGCCATGGGCTCGAGCCCGAGCGCCGAGGTGAAGCTGTGGATGAACCGCTCGCGGCCATCGGGGTTCTGGACGGGGTCGATGATCACGATCGTGTTGGCGAGAATCGTGTCGACCAATTCGTCATCCTCGGCGGCAAGCAGGTGATAGGCCATGAACAGGGCGCTGTCGGCCGGCGTGATCTCGTCACCATGGACGCTGTAGGACAGCCAGACCACGGCGGGCAGGTCATCGGCCGGAGCTTCGCCGTCACCGACATCGGCCAGCGCCTCCTGTATCTCGTCCAGGCGGTCCATGTTCTCCGGCGAGCCGATGATGCCATAGACCAGGTCCCGCCCCTGCCAGCTCTCGCCATAGGAACGCACCTGCATCCGGTCCGGCGCGGCGGCTTCCAAGGCCCGCAGATAGTCGTGGATCTCGCCCACGGTGGAGATGTCGTCGCCGACGGCATGGCCGGCGACCTCTTCGAGCGTCGGGATGTCCTCGGCATAGCGCGTTTCGGGATAGGCCTGGGCGTCGGCCCGGCCCGCAGCGCAGAACACGCACAGAATGACGGCGAAAAAACTCGGAACTCTCAAGGTGCAACTCCCTGCCCGCTAACTGACAGGGAGTGAAGCGCATTTGGCCGGGATCGAAAAGCCCGCACGCCGACGGGTTGAATCGGCGCGGCGAAATGCGCCTCAGTGCCTGGCCAGCGCGCAGACACGTCCGGAAATTGGCAAACCCATGGGCAGCGCCGTGCCTAACACACGCCTTGCCGGTCGGTGCGCCTAAGCGGGAACGGGGCCAACCTCAAGGACATCCTCCACCGTGCGCAGGCCCGGTTTCGGGCTGTTGACGAGCACCGCCATGTTGCCGGGCAGGTGCTTGTTGTCGAGCATCTTCTCATGCGCGGCGGGGATCTCCGCCCAGGGCAGGACTTCCGACATGCCCGGATCGATGCGCCGGTCGATGACGAGCTGGTTCGCTGCGGCGGCCTGCTTGAGATTGGCGAAGTGGGAGCCCTGCACGCGCTTCTGGCGCATCCAGAGGAAGCGGGCATCCATGGTCAGGTTGAAGCCCGTCGTGCCGGCGCAGATCACCACCATGCCGCCGCGCTTCACCACGAAGACCGAGACCGGGAAGGTGCTCTCGCCCGGATGCTCGAACACCATGTCGACATCCTTCTTGCCGGTGAT
>CAZXWB010000479.1:0-1574 GCA_964644395.1 uncultured Hyphomonadaceae bacterium
GTTTGCCTGTTGCATGCCTACCGCAACCCGCTGCATGAGCAGCAGATCGGCGCCTACCTGCGCGAGCATTTCCCCGACCTCGCCGTCTCGCTGTCCTCCGATGTCGCGCCCGAGATCCGCGAGTACGAGCGCATGTCCACCACCAGCGCCAATGCCTACGTTCAGCCGCTCGCCGCACGTTACCTGCGCGATCTTGAGCAACGCTTGCAGAATGGCGGTTATCAGCGCGACCTGTACCTGATGCTGTCGTCGGGTGGGATTACCACTGCCGCGACGGCCATCGATTTTCCCATCCGGCTCGTCGAGTCCGGCCCGGCTGCCGGCGCGCTTGCCGCCCGCTTCTATGGCACGCTTACCGGCCACGCCGACCTCGTGTCCTTCGATATGGGCGGCACCACCGCCAAGATCTGTGTGATTACCCAGGGCAAGCCCCTGATGACCAATACCTTCGAGATTGCCCGGATGCACCGCTTCAAGAGGGGCAGCGGCCTGCCCGTGCGCATTCCGGCCATCGAGTTGATCGAAATCGGTGCCGGCGGCGGCTCGATTGCCCACGTCGATGCGCTCGGCCTGCTCAAGGTCGGCCCGCGCAGTGCCGGCGCCGACCCCGGCCCGGCTTGCTATGGCCGCGGCGGCAGGCAACCCACCGTCACCGATGCCGATCTGCTGCTGGGCTATCTCGACCCGGCCTACTTTCTGGGCGGGCGCATGCACCTCGACCGGGCCGCCGCTGAAGCTGCCGTCCAGCCACTGGCCGAGCAACTCGGCATGCGTGTCACCGCGGCGGCCTACGGCATTCACCGGGTAGTCAACGAGAGCATGATCTCGGCAACGCGGGTGCACGTGGCGGAACGCGGCGTCGACCCGCGCCGGCTGATGTTGATGGCCTTCGGTGGGGCCGGGCCGGTGCACGCCGATGCGATTGCGCGGGCCTTGAAGATGCCGGGCTATGTGATCCCGACGAATGCGGGGGTGGCCTCGGCACTGGGCTTTCTGACGGCGCCGATGGCCTTTGATTTTGCGCGCACCTTCGTGGCGCAGGTGGGCGAAGGCACGCTGGTGGAACTGGACGCGGTATATGCGGAACTGGCGGCGGAAGGGCGGCAGGTGCTGGAGCGGGCCGGCGTGCCGGCGGCGGAGATGGTGTTTGTGCCGAGCGCGGATCTGCGGCACGTGGGGCAGGGGCACGAGATCACGGTGGAGTTGCCGGTGGGCACGATGCAGGAACTGGGGCTGGCGGGCTTGCGCGAACGGTTCTTCGCGCAGTACGAAGTGATCTACGGCTACGCGCACCGGCACCTGGAGCTGGAAGTGATGACCTGCCGCTTGCGGGCGACGGGCGGGGTGCCGTCGGTGGCGCTGGAGCGAGTGGCGCAGGACGCGGACTCGGTGGCGCGGGCGCGCAAGGGCGAGCGGTCGGCGTACGTGGCGGAGGCGGGGGCGTACCAGGACGTGGCGGTGTACGACCGCTACGCCTTGCAAGCGGGCGCGAGCTTCGCCGGGCCGGCGATTGTGGAAGAGCGCGACTCGACCGCCATCATTGGACCGCAGACCACGGTCACGGTCGATGAGTA
>CAZXWB010000480.1:0-1567 GCA_964644395.1 uncultured Hyphomonadaceae bacterium
GCTTGAAGGCCGGGATCGACACCGTCGCCAAGGCGGTGATCACCACCCTCGGCCCGAAGGGGCGTAATGTGGCGCTGGACAAGAAGTTCGGTGCGCCGACGATCACCCACGACGGCGTGTCGGTCGCCAAAGAGATCGAGTTGGAAGAACCCTACGAGAACATGGGGGCCCAACTGCTGAAGGAAGCCGCGACCAAGACGAACGACATCGCGGGCGACGGCACGACGACGGCGACTTCGCTGGCGTACTACATGGTGACCGAAGGGCTGCGCAACCTGGCGGCGGGTGCGAACCCGATGCTGCTCAAGCGCGGGATCGATGCGGCGGCAGAAGCCGTGTCGGCCAAAATCGGCGAGATGGCGATCGACATCAACACCAAAGACGAGATCGCGTCGGTGGCGGCCATCAGCGCCCAGGATCGCGAGATCGGCGAGCTGATCGCGGACGTGATGGACAAAGTCGGCAAAGACGGCGTGATCACGGTCGAGGAAAGCAAGGGGCTGGAATTCGAGACGGACTACGTCGAGGGGATGCAGTTCGACCGCGGCTACATTTCGCCGTACTTCGTGACCAACTCGGAAGCGATGGAAGCGGTGATCGAAGACGCCAACATCCTGATTCACGACAAGAAGATCTCGGCGGCCAACGACCTGGTGCCGATTCTGGAGAAGCTGCTGCAGGTCGGCAAGCGTAACTTCGTGATCATCTCCGAAGATATCGACGGCGAAGCGCTGGCGACGCTGGTGCTCAACAAGCTGCGCGGCATGTTGAACGTGGTCGCGGTCAAGGCCCCCGGCTTTGGCGACCGTCGTAAGGCGATGCTCAACGACATCGCGGTGCTGACGGGCGGCCAGATGATCACCGAGGAACTGGGGCGCACCCTGGAATCGGTGACGATGGAAGACCTGGGGCAGGCCGGTAAGATCGTGGTCACCAAGAACGACACGACCATCGTCGATGGCGCAGGCGACGACAAGGCGATCCAGGCGCGGATCGACGAGATCCGGACCGAGATCGAGAACTCGACGAGCGACTATGACCGCGAGAAACTGCAAGAGCGGCTGGCCAAGCTGAGCGGCGGCGTGGCCGTGATTGGCGTCGGCGCGGCGACCGAGGTCGAGCTGAAGGAAAAGAAGCACCGCGTCGAGGACGCGCTGAGCGCGACGCGCGCAGCGGTCGAAGAAGGCATTGTGCCGGGCGGCGGTGTGGCGCTGATCAACGCGATGCGCGCGCTGGACGACCTGAAACTGACTTACGACGACGAGAACACCGGCGTGAAGATCGTGCACCATGCGCTGCAGATGCCGATGCGCGGCATCGTGAAGAACGCCGGGCACGATGGCGGCGTGATCCAGCAGCAGGTGCTCGAACAGCAGAAGTCCAAGAAGAACACCAACATCGGCTTCGACGTGATGAGCGGCGAATTCGTGGACATGATCGAAGTGGGGATCATCGACCCGGCCAAGGTGACCAAGGGCGCGTTGGAGAACGCGGCCAGCATCGCCGGCATGATCCTGACCACCGAAGCGCTGATCACCGATATTCCGGAAAAAGAACCGCCGATGCC
>CAZXWB010000481.1:0-1560 GCA_964644395.1 uncultured Hyphomonadaceae bacterium
CAGTTTTACGTAGGCGTAACGGATGCCCGCTGGTTCCGATATTTGGCGGCCCGGGCGCCCGACGAGGTCAATTTCTGGATTCCTAGCCCCAAGGTAGGGTTCCGCGCCCTGCCTGAAGGCGGGCTATTCCTGTTCAAGCTCCACTACCCCGAGAACTTTGTCGTCGGCGGCGGGTTTTTCGTGCGCTACACGCGGTTGCCGCTGACGCTGGCCTGGGACGCATTCGGCATCAAAAACGGTGTTGAATCACAATCGGATTTCCTGGCCGCGCTGCGTCGATTCCGCCGCGATGCCCACCCGGCCCAGAACGTCGGCTGCGTCATCCTCGCCGCGCCATTTTTCTTCCCCCGCGAGCAGTGGATCCCAGCGCCAGAGTCCTGGTCGAAAAATATCGTGCGCGGCAAGGGCTACGGCACGGATTCTGAGGACGGTCGGGAGCTTCTGGCTTCGGTTCGCCAACGCTTGCATGGAATCGGCGAGACCGACGATCTGCTCGACACCGAAACCGAACCCGACCGCCCGCTGCGCCTGATCCGCGGACGCCTTGGCCAGGGCGCATTCCGCGCGCTGGTCACCGACGCCTACACCCGCCGTTGCGCCATCTCCGGCGAGCGCACGCTGCCGGCGCTGGAAGCCGCCCACATCAAGCCCTACGCCGAGTCCGGCCCGAACCGTACGGAAAACGGCCTGCTGCTGCGCTCCGACCTCCACCGGCTGTTCGACGCCGGCTACGTCACCGTCACCCCTGAACGGCGCATCGAGGTCAGCCGCCGGATCAAGGAGGAATTCGAGAACGGGCGGGATTACTACCGGTACCATGGCAAAGGTCTTGAGGTATTGCCGGACACTCAGGGAGAACAACCTGACGCCGGCTATTTGGTCTGGCACAACGACAATATTTTCCGCGCTTGAAAATGAACTGAGTAAGATTTTGCAAGAATGATTACGGAAGCAAAAAATGACTCTGATCTAGCCTACGCCGACACCCTTTGGCAGTCGGCCGACAAGCTGCGCGGGTCATAGACGCGGCCGATTACAAGCACGGGGTCCTCGGCCTGATCTTTCTCAAATACATCTCCGACGCCTTCCAAGTCCGCCGGGCAAAACTGAAGGAGGAGCTTGCCGAGGACGGCATAGAAGACAAACAGGCGGAAGACCTGCTGGAGCAGCGCAAAGAGTACACCGCCGAGGGGGTGTTCTGGGTGCCACCGGAGGCACGCTGGGAGTCTTTCCAAGCATAGGGCAAGGCGCCTAATATCGCCAATCTGATCGATGATGCCATGTACGCCATCGAGCAGTACAGCCCCAAGCTCAAGGGCAGGTTGCCGCCCGACTACGCCCCGGGCGTAGTCGGGCGGCATCCCGTCGCAGCGTCTGGGCGGAATTCCGGGGGCAGGAAATTCCAGAAATTCAAGGGACAGTATACTGAACTACCACCAACCCTCTCGAAATCGAAGGTCGTGGGCCGCCGCCCTGCAGCCCTTGCCCGCACTTGCGTGAATTTCGACATTCCGGATTCAGCTTTGCATGTCAGCGCCGGGCTCAATCGGTTGGGCGGCG
>CAZXWB010000482.1:0-1558 GCA_964644395.1 uncultured Hyphomonadaceae bacterium
TTGTAATTTTTCGACATAATTTGGGACTCTAAAAGCTTGTGTAGGGTAGCTAAATGTTCTTAAAGGCTAATATCCCCCTAGCGTCACGTCGCGCGGCGCATCGTTCAGCACCGCGCCGATGATGCGCACATGCACCCGCTCCAGCAGCTCCCGCGCTCGCTCCGCGTGCTCCCGGCGCGTGTGACCGGCGCGGACGACCAGCAACAGCCCATCCGCCTTGGTGCCCAAGATGGCGGCGTCGGCCACGGAGGCGACCGGCGGGGCGTCGAAGAGGATTATATCGGCGCGTTCCTTGAGCACAGCGATGGCCTGCTCCATCCGGTGGGAACCGAGTATGTCGGCCGGGTTGGGCGGCAGTGGGCCACTGGGCACCAACTGTAAGCCTTCCACGCCGACCTCCAGCAGCGGCGGGCTCTCCAGCGCGGCTTCCTCGACGATCATCGTGGTCACTCCCTGGTCATTTGCCACGCCGAAGATTTCGTGCAATTGTGGACGGCGCAGGTCGGCGTCCACCAGGATGATGCGGCGCTCTCCTTGGGCCATCGCGATGGCCAAGTTGGCTAACACGATGGATTTGCCTTCCTCAGGGGCGGCAGAGGTGACCACGAGGGTCTCGATTGGCTCGTCGAGCGCGGCGAACGTCAAGTTGGTGCGCAGTTTGCGGTAGGCCTCGGCGGCCGGGCTGGAAGGGTCGGTCAATGTAACTAAATCAATTTGTTCGGCCATAGTTCACCTTTCAGACAGCAGTAGGGGCAACCCTTGTGGTTGCCCAATCCCTTGTGGTTGTCTCCCTGATTCAGAAAATTGTCAGGTTTGAGGGGGAATAGCGCCCAAAACGGTCAAGCTCAACTGGCGCTCCACGTCCTGCGGGGTGCGGATGATGCCCGCTTCGATCCATTCCAGGAAGAAGATGACCACACCGGCGATGACCAATCCGAAGACGATCCCGGCGGCCATCATAATCTTGGTGCCCGGAGGCCAGGATTGGCTGTAGCGGGGCTCGTCGCGCAACTCCGCGAAGACGCGATCTTCCTTGCGCTGTTTCTGGTTCTCCTCATCACGCCAGCTTTGCAACTGCTCGGCCCAGGCTTTGGCGATGCGGTTCGCCTGCTCGCCGTCGTAGTCCTCGACCTCGATTTTGATCACCATGCGATCATCCTCGGCGGCGAAGCGGACCTTACCGCGCAACCGCTCCGGCGTCATCGGCAGTTCCAGCTTCTCGATCACGAGCTGCGCCCACTTGTATGAGTCGGCCACGGTCATGTAGGTGCGCAAGAGCCACTTGGTCGACTGGGTGAGGCCCAAATCGGGACGGGCCGGCTCGATGATGAGCTCGGCGGTGGATGTGTACCTGGGGTGTTGCAGTTCGCTGAAAACGACGGCGCTGCCGGCCGTCAGCACGACGGCGACGACGATGATCCACCAACGCTTGCGTAAAATGCGGATGTAGTCGTTAAGTTCCATCTAAGACCTCCTCTAAAAGCGGGCGGTATTCTACCATTCTGAATTACAAATGACAAATTACAAATGACAAATTACAAATGACAAATTACAAATG
>CAZXWB010000483.1:0-1554 GCA_964644395.1 uncultured Hyphomonadaceae bacterium
CCTACGCTGACTTGGGGCAGTACGCGACGGCCATCGAGTACTATGAGCAAGCGCTGGCCATCGCCCAAGAGATCGGCGACCGGCAGGGCGAGGGCACCCACTTGGGCAACCTGGGGAACGCCTACCGCAACTTGGAACAGTACGAGGATGCGCTGGATTGCTACGAGCAAAGCGTCGCCATAAAGGAGACAGTGCGCGAGGAGATCAGGGTCGAGGAATGGAAGAGCAGTTTCACGGCGGAGAACCTGCATCCGTATCGTGGCATCATCCAGGTCTTGCTCAAGCTAGACCGCCCGGCCGAGGCCTTCCACTACGCCCAGCGGGCCAAGGCGCGCACCTTCCTGGATCAGGTGGGCAACGCCCGCGTTGATCCACGCGCCACGGACAATCCAGAACTGATAGCGCAGGAGCAGTCGCTGTTGGATGAAATCCGAGGTTTGGAGGCGGTGCTCTCCGGGCAGCAAGGTTTTGAGACGTTGAACACACGCGGCGGCGGGCCCAACACGCTCACGAATGAGCAGCGGAACGAGGTGCGCATCCGCCTGGACGACGCCTACCGCGAGTACGAACACCTGCTGGCCCAGATCAAGCTCAGCAATCCCGCCTATGCCGACCTGCGCATGGTGGACGCCTCGACCCTCATCACGGTGCAGCAGACGCTTCCGGTAGAGACCACGCTGGTGGAATACTATGTGGTTTCATCCACACAGACCTTGGCCTTTGTCGTCACACCGGACGCGTTCCACACCGTGCCGCTTTCGGTTTCTGTGGAGTCTCTGAATCAGAAGATCAACTGGTTCCGTGAGTTCACATCTGAGGAAGAAGCACGCGCCACAGCCCAGACGCTGTACGACTGGCTCTTTGCACCTGTCCGCGAGCACATCAATACACAAGCGGTGCTCATCGCGCCTCATCAGCAGTTGCATTACTTACCCCTTGACGCTCTACATGACGGCGAGCATTACCTGGTAGAGAAGTACACAATCGGCTACCTACCCAGCGCGAGTATATTGCGCTATCTTAACGGATCAGCAAATGAGCGAATCGGCCAATCAGCGTTGGTGTTGGGCAATCCCGACCATCCGGCGGCCTCTTCCTTGAAAGGGGCGGAAGCGGAGGCGCGGGCCGTCGCGGAACTGTTCGACGTTCCGGCCCACCTCAACGCCGAGGCGACGGAATCGCTGCTGTGGGAGCAGGCGGCGGGCGCGCGCTACGTCCACGTCGCCGCGCACGGGGCGTTCAATGCGACCGCGCCGCAGTTCTCGCGCCTCTACCTCGCGCCGTCGGACGCCGAGACGGAAGCGGCAGCAGCCGAGGACGCGCTCTCTAGCCGCGCGGACGGGATGTTGGAGACCCGCGAGGTGTGGAATTTGCCGCTAGAGAACGCCGACCTGGTCACGCTCTCCGCTTGCCAGACGCAACTGGGCGACCTGAGCGCGGGGGATGAGCTAGTCGGCCTGAGCCGCGCTCTCATCTACGCGGGCACGCCCTCGCTCGTCGCTTCGCTGTGGAGCGTGGAGGACGCCTCGACTGAATATCTGATGACGCGCTTCT
>CAZXWB010000484.1:0-1551 GCA_964644395.1 uncultured Hyphomonadaceae bacterium
GCGGCGCACGAGCACGCGGTCATGGAGCGGACGAAACTTCATCGCTTACCCTCTCATTGTCAGTTGTGATCCGGGATGGTCCCCGTGCATTAGCACTCTTTCCGATAGAGTGCCAATGATAGGCCGGAGTTAGGTGGCCGCCTGTCGGGCGTCAACTCGCCGCAGGAAAATTATTCACAGCTTCCGGCCGTAGCCGGTTCAGACCTCGGTCCGGGTGTATTCCGAAACATCGTAGCCGAGCGCTGTCAGGCCTTCCTCGATATAGTCTGGCGCCAGCGGTGTCTCGGTCAGGTACTGGGCCGTGCCGCCCTGGACGCGTTCGCGGGCAGACTTCCGCCCTGCGGCCCATTCATCGGCGGAAAAGTCCCCGCGGCCAAGCCACATGAGCGCTACGAGGTCGCGCTCGGCGTCCACGCTGAGGCTCTCCACCAGGGCTTCCAGTTCATCGAGGCGGGGATCCTCGGCGTCTTCGCCTGCGGTCTCCAGGCGCTCGAGGTCATCATCGTCGAGATCGTCATGGCGGGCGTCGCCGGTGTCGTCATCGGTGGACTCGATGCCGGCATCCACGTCGCGCAGCACGGTGACAATGCGCATGGCGCTTTCCGGGTTGAGGGTGAGATCGAAGCTGCGTTCGGCCATGACCGGCCCTCCCGTGATCTGTTTGTCCTTCCGAGAGAGTAGGCAGGAAACCATCGCGCCGCAATTGCGGGTGTGACCCGTCAGCTCGCCCGGATCACCTTTTCGATGTCCTCGAGCGGATGATTGGTGAGATCCTTGTCGATCTCGCCGACGAGGCGTTCGCGCACGCTCTGGTGCAGTTCCTCGCGCAGATGGCCGAGCGTACTCGGATCGGCAACGATGACGAGCGACCCGATCCGGTCGGTGCGCACCCATTCAAAGAGCTGGTCGGCGAGATCAGCGGCGAAGCGTTCCTTCTCCAGTTCGTGCCAGTCGGTGTCGTCATAGGCGCTGCGGTGATGGGTGGCGGAATCGTTCATGCGCCCGCGGCGATTGGCGCTCTGTTCGCGGTCCGGCGGATTGTCCTGTTCCTCATGCTCGCGGATGCGCAGGTCCACCCGTTCATCGTCGCCGATATTGCGCAGGAGGAGATACTTCTCGCTGTCGGCGACGATGACGCAGGTGTCGTGGGGCAGTTTCATGGCGGCAGGTCCTCGCTGGTGTCTGTTCAACAACACCAACGGGCAAGGGCAGGATTTGTTCGCCATCAAGCCTGGGGAAAACGCCTCAGCTCCGGATGCCGCTGATGGTGGCCCCGCCATCGACCACGATGTTCTGACCATTGATGTATGCGCCAGCCTTCGAGGCGAGGAAAACCGCGGTGCCGGCGATTTCCTCCGGCATGCCGATGCGGCCCATGGGCGTGCCGGCGAGCGAGGTCTTCAGGATTTCCTCATTCTCCCAGAGTGCGCGAGCGAAGTCGGTCTTGATCAGGCCCGGTGCGATGCAGTTCACCCGCACATTGTCCGGCCCGTATTCCACGGCGAGGTTGCGCGCGAGCTGGAAGTCGGCGGCCTTGGAGACATTGTAGGC
>CAZXWB010000485.1:0-1548 GCA_964644395.1 uncultured Hyphomonadaceae bacterium
GCAAAGAGCTTGCCCAGCGCACCGGCGAGCTGGCTTTCGGCCTGCGCCTGCGCCGCCACACCGGAAGCCGCCTGCGACGCGTTGCGTGCCTCGATCACCTGCTGGAAGGTCTCCTGCTCGTGGGCGGCATAGCCCTTCACCGTTTCCACAAGGTTGGGGATCAGGTTGCGGCGCTGCTTGAGCTGCACGTCAATGTCGGCAAAGGCCTGGTTGCAGCGCTGCCGCTTGGCGACAAGGCCGTTATAGATCAGCACCGTTCCGATGACGAGAAAGGCGATGATCGCCAGAATGATGTAAAGCGGTTCCATTTTCCCCTCCTGGAAAGACCCGTGAGCTATACCCGTCCAAAGCGGACTTGCCTATCTATCCATGAAAACGCCCTGAACGCGGCCAGCCTTTCGGCACCATGCGGCCGGCGCTGGCGCGCTTGGCGATGAACTCGCGCCATTCCGGCCATTCCCGTGTCCTTCCGCTTGCATCCCGCGTGGCCAGACCCTCGGCCTCAGCAAAGGTGGCAAGGTCGAGCAGGCCGCCATCGCGGTAATTCTGCAGCTTCACGCCCTTGCCGCGGGGCATTTCGGGAAGCTCCGACAGAGGGAAGATCAGGAGCTTCCGGTTGTCGCCGACCACGGCCAGCTGGTCACCCGAGACCGGCAGGCAGTGGGTCATGGTTGCGCCCTTGGGCGGGTTCAGGACCTGTTTTCCCGCCTTGCGCTGGCTCTCCAGTTCGCTGCCCGGCACGACAAATCCATAGCCCGCACTGCTGGCGGCGACGAATTTCTGCTCCGTATCGAGCCGGAACATGGCAATCAGGCTCTCGCTCTCGCCGAGGTCAATGGTCAGGCGGATGGGCTCGCCATGGCCGCGCCCGCCGGGCAGCTTGTCGCCCGGAATGGTAAAGGCCCGGCCATCGCTGGCCACGAGGATCAGCTTGTCGGTGGTCTGCATCTCGCAGGCCATGAGGAAACCGTCGCCATCCTTGAAATTGCCGCTGGCGGGATCGAGGCTGTGGCCCTTGAGGGCCCGGATCCAGCCCTTCTGTGACAGGACAACGGTGATCGGCTCCTTCGGCACAAGCGCTTCCAGCGCCTCCTCGAGTTCGATTTCCGGCAGGTCATCGAACTTCGAGCGCCGGCGGCCAAGCTCTGTGTCAGGGGCAAAGGTCTCGCGCGCCTTGCCCAGCTGTTCCGACACTTTCGCCCATTGGAGATAGGGCTTTTCCAGCAGATGCAGGATGCTGGTGCGCTCCTCGGTCAGCCGGTCGTGCTCGTTGCGGATCTCCATCTCCTCGAGCTTGCGCAGGGCGCGCAGGCGGAGATTGAGGATGGCCTCGGCCTGGGTCTCGGTCAGCGCGAAACGATCCTGGAGTTCCTGGCGCGGCTCGTCCTCCTCGCGGATGATGCGGATCACCTCGTCTATGTTGAGATAGGCGATCAGATAGCCATCAAGCAGGTGCAGCCGCTTCTCGATCTTGTCGAGGCGGTGGCGCGCCCGGCGCAGCACCACGTCCCTGCGGTGGTCGAGGAAGGACAGGAGCACCTGGCGCAG
>CAZXWB010000486.1:0-1542 GCA_964644395.1 uncultured Hyphomonadaceae bacterium
TGCGCCTCGCGGACTATGCCGGCAAGCACCTCGTGCTGTATTTCTATCCCCGCGACAACACCGCCGGGTGCACCAAGCAGGCCGTCGGCTTTTCCGAGGCGCTGGACGCCTTTGCCGCGAAGAACGCCGCCATTCTCGGCGTGTCGAAGGACAGCGTGGCGTCGCATGAAAAGTTTCGCAACAAGCAGGCGCTTCAGATCGCCCTGGGCAGCGACGGCGATGGCGCGGCCTGCGAATCCTATGGCGTGTGGGTGGAAAAGAAGATGTATGGAAAGACCCATATGGGTATTGAACGCTCAACCTTCCTGATTTCACCGGATGGAAAGGTTTCTGCGGTCTGGCGCAAGGTCCGCGTGCCGGGCCATGTGGACGAGGTGCTGGCAGCGATTGACGATTGATTTGCTCGGGCTTTTGCGGAGCGCGTTAACGCTTGCGCACCGGGCCTTCATGAAAAAGTCACCAAAATCGTCAAAAAATATCCGCGAAACCTGAAAAACAGGGTTCGCGCAACCGGAGTTATGCGTTACTTAAATGCCACGGGGCGAGGGAAAAGCATTATACCGGACATTGGTCCGGAGGCTTCGGGTGAAACACCAACCGTTGGGCGGCGAGTATGGTTGAGTTGCGTTCGCGCGCGAGGAAGTTTGTTGATCGAGCCTTCCCCGAGCGTCAGATTTATCACCGATCCGGTGGCACTGTCCGTTTTATATCTATAACCCCCTGGCAACAGATGATGGCCGCCACCGGTGGTGCGGCGATGGCCGCGTGGTGCCTCTACGCCACGGCGCACACGGTCCTGTCCGGTCCGATGATCCGTGCCGGTGGTGACGCCGATGCGCGGGAACTGGCCCGCCAGGAGCGCTGGCTGGAAGAGCTGCGCGCGGAGAACCAGCGCCACCGCTCGCTGCTGGAAGAGCGCACCAACCAGTTCCAGAAGGCGACCGTCGAGTTCGAGAAGCGCCACGAAACGCTCAAGGTCCTGCTCTCGGCGGTCCAGGGTGGTGAGGACATCGACACCGCTGCCCTGCGTGGTGACGGTGCGACCATGCTGGTGCGGGCATCTATAGATGAAGCCGAAACGCGCACCTCGCGCACCCGTCCGGTGGTGTCGGCGTCGCTCGAGAAGGTCGGCCTGCGCGCGCAGATCGACACGCTCCGCGAGGACCAGATGCGCTTCCTGGACGAGGCAGAGGACTATGCGGTGTCGCGCACGGAAGAGATGCGCGGCATTCTCCAACTCACCGGTGTCGGCGTGGGCCGCATCGAAAGCATGGAGACCAATATCGGCGGCCCGCTGCTGCAACTCACCACGCTTGCGGCGAGCGAAAACATGACGCCGGAGGAGATCGAGTTTGCAGAGCGCGTGTCGGAAATCGCCGCGCGCCTGGAAGAGGCACGCTATTACGAGGAAGTCGTGTCACGCATCCCGACGGGAGCCCCCGTGGGTGTGGAGTACCGGGTCACATCCCCCTGGGGCATGCGGACAGATCCCATGACGCGCCGACCCAACTGGCACGGCGGTCTCGACTTCGGCGCCTTTTC
>CAZXWB010000487.1:0-1540 GCA_964644395.1 uncultured Hyphomonadaceae bacterium
GTGCCCGTTAGTGCCCAGCGCGCTGGCTTCCAGTCCACCTCCGACCTGTCGGGCGTGACCTTCGAGCCCCTCAACAATTCGCGCTTTGTCGAAAAGGACTTCAACGACACGGTTTATTCCGGCTTCCGCCTTAGCGCTCGTTACGAATTCAATGATGACTGGCGCCTGGATGTTTCCCACAGCCAGCAACGCCTCGATACCGAAGGCGTGTTCTTCACCGATCCTGAACTCGATGACCTCGAAATTCAGCGTTACCAGGCCGAGGAGCTGACTGACCGGTTCGATAACACCTCCTGGACGCTCGAAGGGCGCCTGGCCGGTCTCGACCTTGTCTACACCGGTGCCTTTACCAACCGCGATGCCGAGCAGATCGTGGACTATGCCGACTATCTCTATGTTGGCCAGTACCTGCCGTATTACATCTGCGACGGCGGTGTGACCTATCCGGGAGATGCAGCCCCGGCCGGCACCTGTCAGGAGCCGGACCTTCTGGTGGATTCTACCACTGATACCGAGGTCTTCACACAGGAACTGCGTTTTACGACCCCGGCGGAAAACCGCTGGCGGGCCACGGGCGGTTTGTTCTATTCCGACCTGACGCTCGACGAGCGCAACGACTTCACCTATTTCGGCTCGCTTGAGGCCGATATCTTCGGCCAGCCCGAGCCCGGCGCACCCAACAACGGTTTCTCGGCGAACTTCCCGTTCGACACGGGCTTCACCTCGGCACCGGGACCGTTCCCGCCGGGTGTGATCTTCCGCAATGATGTCCAGCGCACCGACGAACAGCTCGGCGTGTTCGGCGAGTTCACCTATGACCTTGTGCCGGACCTCTTCGCGGTGACGCTCGGCGCGCGTTACTACGACATCGAAGTCGATCTCGAAGGTGGCGCGAACGCCTCGTTCTGTAACTCCTTCCAGTCCGATGCCGACGCCTTCGGCACCGACATCTCCGACCTCTACAATGGCGATGGCGAGTACACGTTCCGTGGGACCTGTGACACCTCGCGTCACATCACCTATAATGACGGCCAGACGGTCGAGGAGATCCTTGCCATCGACCCGGCCCTGTCGGAGGCACAGGCCACGCAGATCTTCAATGCGACCCGCGCCCCGGATGTGGCGGCCACCGATGGTGTGATCCTGAAGGTCAATGCCGAATGGACGCCGACCGCGGATCTCCTGTTCTACGCAACCTATTCGGAAGGTTTCCGCCCCGGATTGCTGAACCGTCCGGGCGGCGCCCAGGGACCGGATGGTTACACCGTGCCCTTCGAGGTCGATACCGATGAAGTGACGAATTACGAGCTCGGCTGGAAGACCTTCTTGCTCGACGGTTCGCTTCGCCTCAACGGCAGCCTCTTCTTCGTGGACATCGAAGGCCTGCAGACCACTATCTTCGACCCGTCGATCACCAACCTCTTCTTCTCCGACAATGCCGCCGATGCGGAAGTGTTCGGCCTGGAGGGTGATTTCGCCTGGGCGCCGGAAGGGGTCGATGGCCTGACGGTCAGCGGGGCCTTCTCCATCCTCGACACGG
>CAZXWB010000488.1:0-1538 GCA_964644395.1 uncultured Hyphomonadaceae bacterium
TACCGCTCCTTCCAGGTCGGGCTGACGCGGGCACCGAAATCCACCGGCAAGACCGGGGAGGGCGAGGCCTGATGGCGGAGTTGCTGGACACGCTGCTGGCCTGGTTCCATGCCGCGCGCGGCCCGGTGGGCGGGGTCCTCGTGCTGGTTGGCGCGCTCCTGACCATTGTCGGGGCGGTGGGGCTCCTGCGCTTTCCCGATGTCTATTCCCGACTGCATGCCACATCGGTGACCGACACAGGGGCGGGCACGCTGATGATTGTCGGCATGATCCTTCTCAGCCCGACGGGATGGATCGCGCTGAAACTGGTCTTCATCTGGGTGTTCATGTTCCTTGCCAACCCGACGGCCTCCCACGCCATCGCCAATGCCGCCTACACCGCAGGCGTGGAGCCGAAGATCGGCCCGCCGCGTGCGCCGGAGGAGGATGAGCGATGAACGGCGCGAACGGCGATATCGGTGTGCTCCTGGTCAATGTGACCCTGCTGGCGCTGCTCTTCTTCGTGGCGATCGCGATTGCACGCCTGCGCTCGCTGTTTGCCATCCTGATGCTCACCGGCGCCTACTCGCTGATCTCGGCCATGTGGTTCGTGGCCGTCGATGCCGCCGACGTGGCCTTCACCGAGGCGGCCGTCGGCGCCGGGGTGTCCACCGTGCTGATGCTGGGCGCCATGCTGCTGACGGCGCGGACCGCACGGGTGGAGCCGACCTGGAAGCGGCTCGGCCCGCTGGCGGTGTGCCTGGTGACGGGTGCGGTGCTGATCTATGCCACGATCGACCTGCCGGCCTTCGGCGACCCGGATTCACCCGCCAACAGCCATGTCGGCGCCATGTACCTCCAGCGCACCGCCGCGGAGATCGACATTCCCAACGTGGTCACCGCCGTGCTCGCCTCCTATCGCGGCTTCGACACGCTGGGCGAGACGGCCGTGGTGTTTGCCGCCGGGCTGGCGGTGTCGCTCCTGCTCGGCTTCGGGGAACGCTCGCTCTCGGCGAGCCATGAGCCCTCGCGCGCCAATCTGAAGGGGGTTCTGGTACCCTCCAACAAGTCCGACCACCATGTGGTCTTGCGCGTGGTGGCCAAGGTGCTGATCCCGATCGTGATGATCTACGCCCTCTATGTCCATTTCCATGGCGAATATTCGGCCGGCGGTGCTTTCCAGGCGGGTACGATCTTTGCCGTGGCCATCGTGCTCTACTCGCTCCTGTTCGGGATCACCGCAGCGCTGGACGCCTTTCCCGTGGTCTGGGCACGCAGCGTGGCGGCCTTCGGCGTGGTGCTCTATGCCGGTGTCGGCTTCTACGCCCTGCTGAATGGCGGGAATTATCTCGACTATGACTATGTGCTGCCCCCCGCCGACCCGAATTACGGGGCCGACGACGTCAACACCTGGAGCCAGCATGTGGGTATCATCCTGATCGAGCTTGGCGTGCTGTTTGCTGTTGCCGGCTCGCTCATCTCGATCTTCTACGCCTTCGCCGGACGCGCCCCGGAAATCAGGGACGAGGACTGGTGATGCTGGAGTTCATTGGCGAGCG
>CAZXWB010000489.1:0-1538 GCA_964644395.1 uncultured Hyphomonadaceae bacterium
GGGTGTTCCAGTCAGGGAGACCCGCCATGTCAGACGACGCTCGCGAGACCTATGAAGTTCTTTCCATCGGCGCATGGATCGCCGTGGCCATTCTCATCCTCAATGTGAGCTACTTCGTCGGCGAGGAGGTCGGTGGCATCTGGTACACATCGGAAGCCGACCTGCTGGCCATGTTCAACGGCTTCTGGATCGGCATCATCAAGGCCATGCCGACCATACTGATTGCCTGGGCGATTTCGGACTTTGCACTCTTGTTCGGGCGTTGCGGGGAGGGTCTGGTCTTCACCGAGCGCAATCTGAGAACCCTGCGCTCGGGCGGCGACGCGCTGATCCTCGCGGCGGTCTGGTCGGCGGTTTTCGGGCCGAACCTGCTCAACTGGATGACCGGAGACCCCGGCGGCTTCGATCTCGCTTTCCGTGACCTGGCGCTCGCTGTCGGCCTGATGGGCGCAGCCATTCATGGCCTCGCCTTCGTCTTCCGTAACGCCCTCGCGCTCAAGCAGGAAAATGACGAGTTCCTGTGATGGCCGCAGAGATCATCGTTACGCTTGATGTCATGCTCGCGCGCCGGAAGATGAAGGCGAAGGACCTGGCCCGCGAGATCGGCATGACCGAGGCCAATCTCTCGCTCCTGAAATCGGGCAAGGTGAAGGGCGTGCGCTTCGAGACGCTGGCAAAGCTCTGTGAGGTTCTCGATTGCACGCCGGGTGACCTCCTGGAGGTGAGTTTCAGCCAGGCTGAAGCGGCGGAATGACCCTGCGACAGGTCTGGTGACGCAGGCGTCATCGGGCTAAGCTGCGGGCAGATAAATCGAGGAGACGCCCCATGGATTTCGCACCGACACCCCGCGCGCTGGAATATCTGGAACGCGTGAAGGCCTTCATGGCCGAGCATGTCTATCCGGCGATCCCTACCTATCACGCGCAACATGCCGAACTGGACACACGCTGGGGCGTTGTGCCCGTTCTGGAGGAGCTGAAGGCGAAGGCGAAGGCCGCCGGGCTCTGGAACCTCTTCCTGCCGCCAAATGCCGAACATGACACCGAGGACTATCGCGGGGCTGGGCTCACCAATCTCGAATACGCGCCGCTCGCCGAGGAAATGGGCAAGGTCGAGTTCGGGGCCGAGGTCTTCAATTGCTCCGCGCCCGATACCGGCAATATGGAAGTGCTGCACCGTTACGGCTCCGAGGCGCAGAAGGAACAATGGCTGAAGCCGCTGATGGCGGGCGAGATACGCTCCGCCTTCCTGATGACGGAGCCGCAGGTCGCCTCGTCGGACGCGACTAATATCGAGACCGCGATTGTCCGCGACGGCGACGATTACGTCATCAATGGCACGAAATGGTGGTCCTCAGGGGCCGGTGATCCGCGCTGCAAGGTCGCCATCGTCATGGGCAAGACCGACTTCGGTGCTGCCCGCCACCAGCAGCAGAGCCAGATTCTCGTTCCGCTCAATGCTGCGGGCGTGACCATCAAGCGCCACCTGCCTGTCTTCGGCTATGATGATGCGCCCCACGGCCATATGGAGATCGAGCT
>CAZXWB010000490.1:0-1536 GCA_964644395.1 uncultured Hyphomonadaceae bacterium
CGTGGACGCGATGCCGTTAGCACGGCAGGAGAAGAGCTTTGCCCGGCTCGGCGTCGAGCTTCCGCGGCAGCGGATGGCCGATTGGGTGATGGCGGTGTCCGAGGCCTTCGAGCCGGTAGTAGCCGCGCTTGTGCTCCGGCTGCGAGCCGGGCCGGTCATGCTTGTCGATGAAACCACCGTGCAGGTCCTCGGAGAGAAGGACCGAGCCGATACCTCTCGCAGCTACATGTGGGTCGCCTATGGTGGCGAGCCGGAGAGCCCGTGCGTCTTCTACCGCTACGCCGCCGGCCGGTCAACCGCAGAGGCTGCCGCGGTAGTGGATGGGTTTACCGGCTTCCTCCAGGCCGACGGCTACGAGGTCTATGACCGCCTTGCAACCGACGGCGACGACCTCGTCTTAGTTGGCTGCTGGGCCCATGCGCGGCGGAAGTTCGTTGACGCGAAGGCTTCGGCTACAAAAGCCGGAGCTGCCGATCAAGCGATCGCTATGATAGCTGGGCTCTACCGCACCGAAACCGAGCTCTCCGAGATGCCTCGGGACCAAGCGTTTTGCCCGCTCCGGGCAGAGCGGGCACAGGGGGTATTGGCAAAGTTGAAAGCGTGGCTGGAGAAGAAGGCGCTTCACGTGCCTCCCCGGACGGCCCTCGGGAAGGCGGTGACCTACACCCTTGGGCAATGGGACAAGCTCATCCGCTACCTCGAGAGCCCCCATCTTACCCCCGACACCAACCGGGTAGAGAACAAGATCAGGCCCTTCGTGGTCGGCAGAAATTATGCCGAGGCCAGGATTATGCTGAGGCGCGGGACGGAAACCTCGTATCTATCGGCCGTGTAGGGACTTCCGTCCCGCGTTGCTCAGCATAATCAAAGGTGCTCTAGGAACTCGAGTAACGAGTCCTTGGCGGTGAAGCGCTTCCTTGCTTCGGACAACGGCTCGACTCGCGAGAGTGCTCGCTCCTTAGTCGACAGGTCGGCCTCCAGGTAGGTGTGAGTGGTCTGGATGCTCTCGTGACCCAACCAGAGAGCGATTACCGAAAGGTCGACCCCGGCGTTGAGCAGATGCATTGCCGTCGTGTGACGGATCGTGTGTGGAGAGACGATCTTGTTTCCCAGTGACGGGCAAACTGCCGATGCTGAGCGGGATGCACGCTTCAGCCGAAGTTCGACCGCCGACCGCGAAAGCGTCGTACCGTTGGAGTTGGGGAAAAGCGGATACTCCTCCTTGTCGGGTAGCTCTCGGATCCAGCACCGGAGAAGCTTGCTGGTTGATTTCCATAGCGGTACGCTGCGTTCCTTGCGTCCTTTTCCATGAAGGGAAACCCAGCCTGAAGGCTGCGCCACGCTCACGTCGGCAAGTCGAATGGCAGCCAATTCCGAAACGCGCGCGCCAGTGTTGTAGAGAGTCGTGAACATGGTATGGTCGCGTCTACCGGTCCACGTATGCCGGTCTGGGCTGGCAATGAGGGCATCAATCTCAGGTCTGTCAGGCGACATGAGAAACTGACCCCCTAACGACACGAATTCTGACCCCCCTGA
>CAZXWB010000491.1:0-1535 GCA_964644395.1 uncultured Hyphomonadaceae bacterium
CCGGTCTTTGCCGGCGACACGATCTATGGCGAGAGCGAGGTGCTGGAGAAACGCGAAAGCAAGTCGCGGGCCGGACAGGGCATCGTGACCATCGTCACCCGCGGCTTCAACCAGGACGGCACCATGGTGTGCACCTTCAAGCGCAACATGCTGATCCCCGCCCGCGGCCATGCTGTCGAAGACAAAGTCGGAACTTACTGAGGAAGAGAACCATGCCTGATTCAGCGACATTCATTTCCGAGGACGACGAGCGTCTCATCCTCGATTCCATCGAGAAATGGCTCGACAAGAAGGTCAAGCCCGTCGCCATGGAGCTTGAGCATGACGACATCTATCCCGACGAACTCGTCGAGGACATGAAGGAACTCGGCCTCTTCGGCGCGCTGATCGATCCGGAGTTTGGCGGTCTCGGTCTGTCGGCGACCACCTACTCCCGCATCGTGACGACCATCTCCGAGGAGTGGATGAGCCTGACTGGCATCTTCAACTCCCACCTCATGATGGCCCAGATCGTCCAGCGCTTTGGCACCGAGAAGCAGAAGGAGCACTGGCTGCCTCGCTTCGCCACCGGCGAGATCCGCGGAGGGCTGGCGCTGACCGAGCCCAATGCGGGCACCGACCTGCAGGCGCTGACCACGCGCGCTGACCGAAAGGGCGACAAATACGTCGTCAACGGCGCGAAGACCTGGATTTCCAACGCGATACAGGGCTCCTGTGTGGCGTTGCTGGCCAAGACCGATGTGAGTGCCGAGCCCCGCTACAAGGGCATGAGCATGCTCATCACCCAGACCAAGGATCCGGCCACCGGTGAAAACCTGCTGGGCGTGAAGAATGGCAACAAGCTGGAAAAGCTCGGCTACAAGGGCATCGACAGCGGTGAGCTGATCTATGAGGACTATGAATGCGACGCCGAGCTGAGCCTTGTGGGCGGCGAGGAAGGCCAGGGCTTCTTCATGGCCACCGGAGGGCTGGAGATCGGACGCATCAATATTGCGGCGCGTTCGGTCGGCATTGCCAAGCGCGCCCTGCGAGAGAGCGTTGCCTACGCCCAGACGCGCCACTCCATGGGCAAGCCCATCGGCCAGCACCAGGCGATCCAGCTCAAGCTCGGCGAAATGGCCGCGAAGACCCGCGCCTCGGAACTCCTGGTCGAGGATGCTGCCAGGGCCTACGACACCGGCCAGCGCATCGACATGGAAGCCGGCATGGCGAAGTATTTCGCGTCTGAGACCGCCGTCGAGGTCGCCTTCGAGGCCATGCGCATCCATGGCGGCTATGGCTATTCCAAGGAGTATCCCATCGAGCGGCTCTACCGTGACGCGCCGCTGATGTGCATCGGTGAGGGCACCAACGAGATGCAGCGCATCATCATCGCGAAACAGCTGATGAAGCGGAATCCGGTGTGACATGACCGACCGGCCCCTCAAAGGCATCCGGATCCTGTCCGTCGAGCAGTATGGTGCGGGACCATACGGCACCATGCTGCTGGCCGATCTCGGCGCCGAGGTGATCAAGATCGAGGATCCCGCACGCGG
>CAZXWB010000492.1:0-1535 GCA_964644395.1 uncultured Hyphomonadaceae bacterium
TCAGGTCAAACTCTTTCCAACTCATGTGAACTGTTGTATAATCTGCCCGAACTGGAGTAAAAGCATCTCCCCGAAGTAATGATAAGACAAGCGGAGGAATCTGATGAACGAGCGGCTGCGCATTTTGATCGCTAAACCGGGCCTCGACGGTCACGACCGGGGGGCCAAGGTCATCGCCCGTGCGCTGCGTGACGCGGGTATGGAAGTCATCTACACCGGCCTGCGCCAGACGCCGGAGATGATCGTCGAAGCAGCGCTACAGGAGGATGTGGACGCCGTAGGCCTGAGCATTCTCTCCGGTGCACACATGACGCTGGCGCCCCGTGTGATTGAGGGCTTGCGCGAAATGGGCCTTGATCACATCAAAGTCTTCATCGGCGGCATCATTCCAGAGCAGGATGTAGCGAAGCTGCAAGAGCTAGGAGTAGCGGGCATCTTCGGCCCCGGCTCCAACACTCAGGCAATCACCACTTTCATCCAGCGCGAACTGACCGAGAGTTAACCGTGGACTTGGCAAAGGAAGCCCTAGACAATAACCGCTACGCGCTGGCCAAGCTAATCTCCCTGATCGAAGACGACGTCGCCGGGCTTACGACTGAGGCCCGCGCAGCTCTCGTCGATCTCTACCCACATACCGGTCAGGCTCACATCCTCGGCATCACCGGTCCGCCCGGCTCCGGCAAGAGCACGTTGGTCAACGCCATCGCCAGGGAATTGCGAAGACGCGACATCTCCGTCGGCGTCGTGGCGGTGGACCCCAGCAGCCCCTTCACCGGTGGCGCGTTGCTGGGCGACCGAGTACGCATGCGCGATCTGGCCGGTGACCCCGGCGTTTTCATCCGTAGCATGGCGACGCGCGGCAGCCTGGGCGGATTGGCCCGCGCCACCAACGACGCGGTGAAAGTGCTCGACGCCGTGGGATTTGAAGTCATAGTGGTGGAGACGGTCGGGGCCGGTCAATCCGAGGTGAAGATCGCCCGCACCGCTCACACTACCGTCGTCCTGGAAGCGCCGGGAATGGGGGACGAGGTGCAGGCACTGAAGGCCGGCCTGATGGAAATTGCCGACATCCTGGTGGTCAACAAAGCGGATCGACCGGGGGCTGCTAGGACGGCGCGAGCGCTGGAGATGGTGATCATGCGGAACGCGGTCCAGGCCGAAGCGGACGAAGATGTATGGCACCCGCCCATTCTGCAGACCGTCGCCCTGGACGGCACCGGCGTGCCGGAACTGCTGGAAGCCGTCGAAGCACATCACGAACATCTACACAGCAGCGGCGCGTGGGCCGAGCGGGAGCGCGAGCGGGCCAGGACGGAGTTAATAAACGTGCTGCGAGAAACATTGCTCGACCGGTTGCTGGCACAAGTAGGAGAAGAGCAGCTAAAGGAATGGACAAGGCGCATCGCTGCACGCGAGGTGGACGTATACACGGCCTCACGGGCTATGGTTGGATCATCTCAGAAAAATGGATAGAAACATCACCTTTACTCAGCCGCTCAAGCCGGGTGTGTCACCCGGCGTCTTTTGAACAGTAT
>CAZXWB010000493.1:0-1532 GCA_964644395.1 uncultured Hyphomonadaceae bacterium
GCAAACCAGCCATAGAGCGCTGCGCCGCCGGGATCGGCGATGCCGATTTTCACCTCCGGCTTGCGCTCGCGCAGCGCATTGGCGACCCCGGCAAGTGTGCCGCCCGAGCCGACGGCGCAGATGAAGCCGTCCACCTGCCCCCCGGTCTGCGCGAAGATTTCCGGTCCCGTGGTCTGGTAATGGGCATCGCGATTGGCGGTATTGTCGAACTGGTTGGCCCAGATCGCGCCGTTCGGTTCGCTTTCATTCAGCTCCTCGGCGAGCTGGCCAGAATAGCGCGCATAGTGGTTGGGATTGGAGTAGGGTACCGCGTCCACCTCGATCAGCTTCGCGCCGAGCAGCTGGATGGCGTCCTTCTTCTCCTTCGACTGGGTCCGCGGGAAGACGATCACCGACTTGTAGCCCAGCGCATTACCGACCATGGCGAGCCCGATGCCGGTATTGCCGGCGGTGCCCTCCACGATGGTGCCGCCGGGCTTCAGCAGGCCCTTCGCCTCCGCGTCGCGGATGATGCCAAGGGCGGCGCGGTCCTTCACCGACTGTCCGGGATTGAGGAATTCCGCCTTGCCGAGAATGTTGCAGCCCGTGGCCTCCGACACCTTTCTCAGGCGAAGCAGCGGCGTGTTGCCGATCAGGTCGATGACGGACGGGCTGAACTGCATGGGGCGACCTCGTATCTGGCTGGCGCGAGCTTAAGGCGCGCGGTGCATCTTTCAACTGATGACGGGTGATCCGGACCGCTTTTTGCGTCGTAAATCAAGGTATGACGGATACGACCCACGCCGATATCTACGCCGTTTTCATGCTCGACCATGCCACCGGCGCCCTCGACAGCGAGTTGCAGCTCGCTGGCGACCTGCATGTCCTCTTGAACGGGGGCGGGGCATCGGTCACCGATCTCTGGTCGATTGTCGGCGGCGTTCTGCTCGAGGATGTGTCCGCGGACACGGGCCCGAGAGCTGAGGCGGCGCGGCGCAGGAAACACGATACGGTGTCGGTCGCCCGGAGACTCATTGACGAAAGCGACGCGCTGGCCTGGCGACGTGGCCTGTTTGGCTTCGACACTGCGCATCTTTCTCCCCGTCTCGGGCGTTTGCTTCGTATGGCCCCCGGAAAGTCGGTCATCGAGCATGGTCATCGCCAGTTCGAGGCCACGGTTATTCTTCAGGGGGCACTGGAAGACGGCCACGGTGCCTACGGCGCCGGCGACATCCTGTTTTCCTGGCCGGGCATGCGCCACAAGCCGCGCGCGGTCGGGTCGCAGGACTGTGTTTGTTATGTGGGCCGGGAAAAGAAGAGGAAGAAACAATGGTTTACAAGGCACTGACCGCTTCAATCGCCGCGCTCGGCATCGCCGCATCCGCCGGCGCCGACCTGCCGGTCTGGGAACCACAGGACGGCGACGTCATCGCCTTTGACGTGTACCGCAAGGGCGACCGTTTCGGCACCCACAAGGTGTCCTTCGAACGCGAGGGCGACAGGCTGATCGCTGTCACCGATGTCGACCTGCGGGTCGGCGCCGGGCCGATCAC
>CAZXWB010000494.1:0-1531 GCA_964644395.1 uncultured Hyphomonadaceae bacterium
CTCGCCGACGCCCACAGCCTCACCCGAGCCCACGGCGACGCCGCAGCCCTCACCAACCCCCACGCTGTCGCCAGTACCCACCCAAACGCCCAAGCCGGCGGAACCTTCAACGCCGACTTTCACCGTCACGGCAACCCCGACGCCCAGACGGACACCCCGCATCACGACCACGGGCGGTCTCCTGCTGGGCATCGCCGTGCTGGTAGGATTGTTCATCGCCCTGCAGCTGACGCGGAGGTGACGCGATGCAACAAGAGTCCCACTGCTTCAAGAGGCTGATCCTCGCGGCTTTGATGGCGGTGATGTTGACCGCGTGTGGAGAGGCCCCCACGGCGCTGCCCGCGGGCACGGCGACGGCGATCCCAACCCCGAGCGCCAGCCTTACGCCAACGGCGGAACCTGGTCGCGTTCGCGACCCCAATTTCACCCCTCCGGTGATGGAAGGACCCGTCCACACCCCGACTCCAACACCCACGGACATCCTCTTCACGTGGACGCCGACCCCTGAACCGCCATCCACGCCCACCCCCTGGCCGAAGGTCTCCGGCCCGGTTGAGATCACCATGGATCCCGGTCCGGCGGAGGGCGACGAGACCACCGTATGCGTGAAGAGCCTGATAACGGGAAGGGAAGTGTTCTGTCTCACATTGACGGACGTCCATCGCAATCACTACCACCCGGCGGAGTATCACGACGGCGTCCTTTACGTCCTTAAGGAGGTCACCGATGACGAGCGGCCCGGCGCCGCGCAGACCGACGAACTCTGGGTCTACACGGCCCCCAACGAAGGGACGAAACTCTGTGAGGATCCGGGCCTAGGCAGCTTCCGCGCAGCGCCGGACAATCGCTACGTCGCGATCGAGGGAGGCCCCCCACGCGCAAGCCTGCGCTTCCTGGATCCGAAGGGAAAGACGGTACGCACGTTCACCGCCGAGGAACTCATGATTGCGGATCCCAAGGCACGCGATTTCCGGGAACCGCATCTCGGGCTCGAGGCGTGGACCGACAACGGCAACGCATTCTGGATCCACTATCACTCGGGGCCGAGCCCACAGGCCTTCGTTACAATCGACGTCGAATCCTGGACGACCACCCCATACGACGTCTCCGATCTGACCATCCCCGCCGAATACGCGCTGAATCCGAACACGGGGCGGATTGCGTACAGCGACTGCCCGGCGATCTATGATGCGCCGGCTGCCGAAGCTTTCGCCGAGAGCGACCGGGAGGTCACGCTCTCCGTCTACGACCTGGATGCAGGGACCGGGCGGAGCCTCGCGACAGTGGAGGCCCGGCATTTCAACCGTGAGTCGATGGCTTCCCAATGCTTCAACCCCGAGTGGGTCGACGACCGCACCGTCACCTACGATAGCCCCGGCGGTGAGGGGCAGATCACCGTTACCATGGAAGCCCCATCCGTGGCGCAGGAAACCTACGATCCCACGGAGATTCCCACGGATGTGACGGCATGGGACGCGCATTCGCTGCCCCACGTCGACGTCACGGTGCCGGCGCCGCCCGGCTGGGTGAT
>CAZXWB010000495.1:0-1529 GCA_964644395.1 uncultured Hyphomonadaceae bacterium
ACCTCAATTGTCTGACGCGCACCGGGAAGGCCAACCATCGGCGCTTCCGATCTCAACGGCGGTGTCGCATCTGCCCGTCATATCCGGCCCGAAGGCGCGAAAGCGCTGCATAAGCCCGCTGGCCGGTAAGATGTCAAGCCTCAGCCGACCAGTCGCGCGCCCGCCGCCTGCGCCAGAGCGGGTTCAGCTCCGCATTGGTTTCCGCGCCGACGCAGATCGCAAAGGCCGACAGCCAGAACCACATGAGCAGCGCGGCCACGGCCCCGAGCGAGCCGAAGGTCTCGTTATATGCGGCGAATTCGGCGAGATAGAAGGAAAAGCCGAAACTCGCCCCGAGCCAGATCAGCGCCGCCACGAATGCGCCAGGCACATTGCGCTTGATGCCTGAAAAGAGCGGTGGCCGGGGCTTTCGCTGGGCAACCCGGTAGAAGGCCAGGGCGCCGATCATGAAAAGGCCAACCACGAAGACCCATCTGAGCAGGCGGATCATGATCTCTGTCGCCGCGCCAAGCCGGACAGCTTCGAGCAGCGGCGGCACCGCACCTATGGCCAGCAGTGAGATCAGCGAGAAGACCATGCCACCGACGGTGAAGGTCAGCGCGATCAGGTTCTGGTGGAAGAAGCCGCGATGGGGCTGCGCCCTGAGCGGCAGGGCCACCGCCATGAGCAGGGCGTTTACGGCGCGCGAGGCGCTCCAGAGCGTCAACAGGAGCGAGATGACAAGGCCCCAGGACAGGCCATTCGCTTGCGACCCCGCGATGCGGCGCATCTGATTGGCGATCAGCGTGTAGGCCTCCGCCGGCACGACGCCCTCGAGCATGACCAGCAATCGCTCCAGGCCCTCGCCATCGGTCAGCAGGCCCCAGATCATCAGGGCGAAGGCAATGCCGGGAAAGATGCTGAGAAAGGCATAGAAGGCCACCCCGCCGGAGACGAGCGCAATCCGGTCATTGCCGGTATTGGTCATCACCGCGCCGATGGTGGAGACGGCCGGTCGCACCTGGCGGGGGAGAAGGGCGAGGAAATCCATGTGTCTGTTACCGCGCAAAAGGCGCAAGAGTTCAACCGGGTGTCGTGATTCAGGGCTTTGAGCGCGGCAGGGACAGGCAGAATATGATGCCGAGGCCACGCAGGACAAGGCCGGCGACAATGCCGCCGCTGACGGCAACGAGTTCTCCGGCGCCGAGGCTTATGCCGGCGAAGTAGACCAGAGCAGCAAGCAGGGCCGCCGTGGCGTAGATGTCCTGTTTGAGCAGCAGCGGTTCCTCATTGGCCACCACGTCGCGCAGGAGCCCTCCGGCACTCGCCGTCATCGCCCCCATGATCAGGATGACGGGCAGGGAATGGCCGAGTGCCATGGCCTTGGCCGCGCCGGTCACGGAAAAGACTGCCATGCCGAGCGCATCGGCCCAGCGCAGGGGCCTGAACCGGTCAATGGCGCGGTGGAAGATGAAGGCTGTCAGCCCCCCGGCGACGGCAAAGCCGAGCGTGGCGGTATCGCTCAGCCAGAAGACCGGCTGGTCGAGGAT
>CAZXWB010000496.1:0-1527 GCA_964644395.1 uncultured Hyphomonadaceae bacterium
CAAGAGGACCATAGGCGATGGTGAAAGGAAACACGATGATCGCCATCAGGATCAGCGCGAGCGTGCGGTTGCCCGGAAAGCGCCAGAAATCGGCGACGCTGCCAAAACCGCCGCGCGCATAGGCAGGCCAGGCGAACAGCAGGAGGGCTGAGATCGCAAGGCAGGTAGCGGCAATCAGGATGGCAAGGCTCATGGGTGGCGCTCCCTTTGGACAGACGGCCTTGAGCTTGCACCGCTGCGGTTAATCCGCCTTTGCGCAAAGGATTGAAATTCCATCGAATTCGACGGTTTGACCCGGTTTCTTCGACTCCTGCGCCTTTCATGGCATCAGGGACATTGCGGGACAGGATTTTGCGCCATGGAAACCAATGAGGACTTTGAGCGCCGCGCGCTGGAACTGATGGCAGACGCGCTGGATGTTGCCTCTGATGCGCGGGCCGACTGGGTGCGGGTGAAGGCGGGCGGAGACACCGCGCTTGCCACCCGCGTGCTCACCCTGCTCGACGCCGACACCGAGGGCTCGGTGCAGATCCGCACCGGTGGCGCAAAGGATGCCGTGGCCGAGACCCCGCCGCCGGAACGCGTCGGCGCCTACAAGATCGTCGACCTGATCGGGCGCGGCGGCATGGGCGCGGTCTATCTCGGCGAGCGCGACACCGGGGATTTCGAACACCGCGTGGCGATCAAGCTCATCAAGCCGGGCATCCTGTCTGAAGCCCTGGTGGAACGTTTCACCCGCGAGCGCCAGACGCTGGCGAGCCTGAACCATCCCAGCATTGCCCGCCTGTTCGATGGCGGGGCGCTGGATGACGGCACGCCCTATATCGTCATGGAGTATATCGAGGGCCGCGGCCTTGTGGACCATGCCAGGTCCCGCGGCCTCGATGCCCGCGAGCGCCTCGCCCTGTTCCGGACCGCCTGCGAAGCGGTGCGCCATGCCCACCAGAACCTGGTCATCCACCGCGACATCACACCGTCGAACGTGCTCGTCACGCAGGCGGGCGAGGTGAAGCTCATCGATTTCGGTATCGCCAAGCCGAATGAGGACGGCGCGCCGGTGGACAAGGGGCCGGGCTCGCTCGACAGCCTCACCTTCACGCCGGGCTTTGCCGCGCCGGAGCGTTCCAGGGGAGCCGGCGCGAATACGCTGTCGGATGTCTATTCACTTGGCAAACTGCTCGAGGCGCTGCTGGAACCCGCCATGATGGACAATGACGCCAGCGCCATCATCGCGCGCGCCACCGAGACCGAGCCGCCCGAGCGTTATCCGTCCGTCGATGCCCTGATCGACGACCTCGACGCCTATGCCGAGGACCGTCCGCTCGAGGCCCGTGGCAGCGGGGCGGGCTATGTCTTCGGCAAGTTCCTGAAGCGGCGGAAATTCATTGTCGCCGGCCTCACCGCCGCCTTCGCCGCGATCACCGTCGCCTTCGTGAACGCGCAGGTGCAGTACCAGCGCGCCGAGGCCCGGTTCGACCAGGCAAGGGGGCTGGCGACGGACCTTCTGGCGGATGTGTACTTCGAGTT
>CAZXWB010000497.1:0-1527 GCA_964644395.1 uncultured Hyphomonadaceae bacterium
TGTAGGGCGGGTTTCCATACCCGCCGCCTGGGGTTGATGAGTTCGCACAACGCCGGAGAGCGCTTCTGGCGACCTCTGGAGGGTCTTGGAACCGCTTCGAATCCCCTGCCACAGAATCGGTTGCCCGGAAAATTAAGTCCAGTTATACTTGAAACGAGGATACTTCACGGTTCCCACGTGAGAGCGCTGTACAAGTTGGGCCACTCCCGCACACATTGCAATTAGGCAATCAGTGACACAAATCAAATAGGAGGATCACGCTATGTCCCGAATACACCGTTTCATCTCCCCGCGATGGATACTTGCTCCTGGCGCTGCCCTGACCAGTCTGATTCTGCTAATCGGCGTCAGCCTGGCGGCAGCCCCCTTTCCTTGCACGCTATCCGATTCCACGACTTCCATAGACGTAAGATTACCTTCCCCAAGTACAGGGAGCACTACCGGCACTCTGGCCCTCCGCATTCACCCGCCTGCGACGGGCGAGGCCCGCTACGATGAAGGCGCTCCGATTCTCATCTGGGCGCCGGGCGGCGATAGCACAGGCAGCCTGCATGATCCCTGGCCCTCCGGCGCAGAAGACCTGATCGTGATCACCGTCCTCTTCCCCGGCGGCATCGACCCTCAAGCCGGTCGTCATTCCGACGGCGTCTATGACCATCGCGGCCCAGATTCCATCGCCGCTCTGCGGGACGTGATCCTCTACGCGGGCGGCGTACTGACCGACGTCAACGGGCAGCGGATCGATGAGCTTGTCTCGACGCCGGTTCTGCATCACAACGTCGGCATAATGGGCTCCTCCAACGGCGGCAATGTCGCTCTGGCCGTCGCCGCCGAGCATGGCGCCGATCTGGCGGGCATCCTGCGCTACGTCATCCAGTGGGAATCGCCGGTCTCCAGCCAGGCCGCCACCACCGATGTGGGCTTCATCCAGCTCGAATGCCCCCCCGACGTGCGAGGGGGAAACGACTTCGTCAACCCGCGCTACACCGCCTACGGGCCACTGACGCTCACCGTGGACTACGCCGATCTGGCCTACAATCCCGCCATCAGCCTCCCGATTTTCCACGACGGCAACGGCGATGGGCATTCAGCCTATATCCTCGGCGAGAAGGGGCCGAGGCTTTGGGATAACAAGCGCTACTACTCCCGCGAGCTCACCAAAGCGCTGCTGGATAGCTCCGACTTGACGCCTCATACCTGGCCCGCTGACGTGGCGACTTACACCGAGACGGTGGAGGCGTGGTCTCACCGCGTCGCCGTGCATAACTACCCGGAATTCATCACCCAGACGCCTGAGCTGAAAGTCATGCTTGTCTTCGCCGACGCCGACCACGTGCAGGCGCCGCAGACCAAGCCCCACATCCATCAGGCTTGGGATGGCTTCAGGCACACGGCGGGATTGTGGGTGCGTATGAACCCCGACCTGGCTTACGTCCAGGCGATTAGTTCCACCTACGAGAGCGGCTTCCCGGACAACCCGGCCAACGCCGAACCCGACGACTGGTCAGAGATTGAGACTTGGGGCTT
>CAZXWB010000498.1:0-1516 GCA_964644395.1 uncultured Hyphomonadaceae bacterium
CTTCGCGCTGCCCTGCGCGAAGGTCGGCTGAGACCGCGTGACTGAACAGAGGAGGTCAACGATGCTCTATGTTTTTGACGTAGACGGGACGCTGACGCCTCAGCGTCCTTCATCCAAGCATCCCTTTGAGCAACGCCTGCTCCCCGGCGTCGCCGAGCGCTGCGCTGAGTTACGCGAGCAGGGACACGTCATAGCTCTGGCGACGAACCAGGGCGGAGCGCGGCGGGGGCGCGAAGGGCGGCTCAGTTACGGGGCTGTCCACGCGCACTTACGCTGGGTGTCCGAGCAGATCGGGGCAGTAGCATACCGATTTGCCACGAAACCGCCACGTAAGAAACCGTCGCCCCTGATGATCGAAGAACTGATGGGCGAACTCGGCTTCGAACTGATGGAGACTGCCTTCATCGGCGATGCGCTGAGTGACTGCGCGGCTGCCGAAGCGGCAGGAGTCGCTTTTGAGTGGGCCGCCCCGTTTTTGAAAGAAAAGGAGTAACTCAATGACTAAAACAAGTGCAGAAGCCATAATCTTGGCAGCGCAGCCTGGAGCAATGATCTATGCTCGCTTCCAAGCTAGTGATAAGGGCGAATGGGAAACTGGCTTGCTCATCCGTGAGGATGACAAGCACATAACAAATCTAGGCCCCAATCCCGTGCTCGAAGTAAGGGCAGGGCTATTCGACGAGGGCAGAGTGCAGCTCTTGACCGTGATGGTCAGAGCTGGTGGAGAATTCTACGAAACTTGGTTCAACTTTCATCAGCGCGGCCTTGATGCCGAGGACTACCTGCAGGACTGGTCTCGGCAAGAAACACTGGCCGTCATCTTCTATGGTTCGAGAGGTCGCGAACGTAGCTTGCGCATTCGCAACCCGATGGCTGACCTGGCCCAGGAAGCGTTACCACGCCTGCGCCAGGCACAGCCGTGGTCGATGTCCGCGTTCGACGCTGCACGTTCGCAGCTTTATCAGCGCTACCCTACGGTCGAACGCCTGTGGAACGTGCTAGGGAGTTGATGTAATGGGAATGACGCGCGAAGAGCTAATTCAGTATTACCAGCAGCAAATTGTCGATGCACGCGCCGCAATGAAGAAGTGGCAGGCGAAGATTGACAATGCCCCGCCTGCCACCACTAAGCACCAGATCGGTGTGTGGCGCGGGCGCGTGCGTGATTATCGCTGCCAGATCAAAGCGGCGCAGCGGCGCGTCAAGTTGCAAAGGAAGAAATTACAATGACGCGGATACTCATTGATGCTAATGCGATTCGTCAACTGGCTCGCGTCGACCAGGTGCCAGTACGTGGCGATGTGCGTTACTACTACGTAGCCGATGAGGCCGCGATGTTCCATCTCGTCAGCCTCGTCGGCCCTGTGCGGCTCTTGGACACGCCCTGCGTGGTCGATGCCAACATTGGTTGGGGCGAGGGATGGCACGGAAAATGTCACCCTGCCCACGAAGGGCTGAAGCTGGTCAAGGTCACTTTACGGCGTATGGTCGATGGGCAACGCTACAAGAAAACGCT
>CAZXWB010000499.1:0-1502 GCA_964644395.1 uncultured Hyphomonadaceae bacterium
GAGCGGGCGCGGGCCGTCAAGGGGGCGAAAAGAATTCCTGACTGGGCGAAGCCCCCGAAGCGGTTGCTGGAGGACTGCCGTTGTCCTGTGCAAGACCACAAGAGTTCACCAACCATCCCGTTCGAAACTCACCCTCAAAAGCCCCAAATCTCACATCCCCTGCGAAGGATCGCCGCGCGACGCAAAAGAACAAAGGTAGAGGGAGCCATGCCCTTGCCCCTCGGAAGGGAGTCCGAGCTTGCGTCGTCACGATCCATCGAAGCCGTTGAACATGAGCGCCCGCGACCGGCGGAACGAGGTCGCCGCCATCCTCTCGCGGGGCCTGTCTCGCCTGAGGCCGCCGCGTGAAAAGAAACCGCAAAACCCACCCAAAACGGCCTTGAGCTGTTCGACAAAAGGCCGCTCAGTGTGACCCGGCGGTTAACGCCGCCGAGAACGAAAGGGTCGCACGATGAGCGATAGGAACCTGCGGAAGGAACTGGCCGACCTCGATCGGATGACGTCGGCCGAGCTGCGCGAGAAGTACCGCGAGCTGTTCGGTGATGAGGTCCGCTCGGGGAACCGGCAGTGGCTGTACCGCCGGTGCGCGTGGAGGATTCAGGAACTGGCCCACGGCGGCCTGAGCGAGCGGGCACGCAGACGGGCGATGGAGATCGCCGACGACGCCGACGTTCGAGCCATCCCCCCGAAGCCTGTGGTGCCCGACATCGACCTGCCGCGCCAGACCCGTCCGACGGAACTCAAGCCCGACGACCGCCTGCCCATTGCCCGGACCGTACTGACGCGGCCGTTCAAGGGACGGCTGTACTCGTGTTCTACCGTCCCGAGGCCTACGACCTGCTGATCTACTACCACAAGCAGGGAGAGCTGGCGATCTACAACTCGGGCAACGGCAAGAAGGAACGCCGTGCATATTGCACCTATCTGGGCAAGAGCCTGTTCGACAACCCCTCCTTCTTCGAGCGCAACGACGCCGCCAAGTACACGCTCGAGCCGCTCCGCGAACGCGGCCGGGCGGCACTGGATTGCACGGACGTGTCCGGACTGCGATCGGCACGCCTGACCTACCTGCGGTATCGCTTCAACGGCGACAACGATCACTGCGTCACCCACAAGGCCAACGACGTCTTCACTGGCCTGGAGAGCATCGAAGAGGACATTCCAGAAGGCTCGGAACTGGTTTGTATGGGCGTGAAGCTGATGCCGAGCAACGAACTCGGCGGCGAGCGGAACGTGAAGCTCTATGCGCCGAACGTGTCGGTGTATGACCACGAGCGCGATGCCGAGTTGGCCCATCGCTTCCTGGCCGAGAAGGGCTTCATTATCGCCAGGAATGTTCAGGGGGACAATGACGCGTGAGCCTTCGATGCTGTCAACAACTGTGTGTAAGTTTGATTTTATGCCATCTCATGAGTTGTCCGAAGACGGCTCTTTCGACGGCGGGGACATCGTGGAAGGCTCCCATGGGTCTCAGACGCATCCGCAGCGTCCGGATCAATCGT
>CAZXWB010000500.1:0-1502 GCA_964644395.1 uncultured Hyphomonadaceae bacterium
CCACCCCCCCCCCCCCCCGGGGGGGGGGGGGGGCCCCCGGGGGGGGGGGGGGGGGAGCAACGGGAAAAATCGTGGCGGAGGCTTCCCCCCTCCGTCAGCCGCCAAGGCGGCTGCCACCTCCCCCGCAAGCGGGGGAGGAGTGACCCTCATCGATGCCGACAAGACCGGCGTCGCGCCGGACGTCGACATCCTCGTCTCGCGCGAACGCATTCCCTGGTCCGGCCATTCCGGGCGTTTTGCGGTGAAGGAGGTCTATGAGGCCATCGAGCGCGCGAAACTGGCGCTTGTCTTCGTCAATACCCGCTCCCAGGCCGAACTCCTGTTCCAGGAACTTTGGCACGTGAATGAGGACGCCCTGCCCATCGCGCTGCACCATGGCTCGCTCGCCCGCGAACAGCGCCGCAAGGTCGAAGCGGCCATGGCGCGGGGAGAACTGAAAGCGGTGGTGTGCACCTCCACCCTCGATCTCGGAATTGACTGGGGCGATGTGGACCTCGTGATCCAGATGGGCGCGCCGAAGGGTGCGGCACGTCTGCTGCAGCGCATCGGGCGGGCCAATCACCGCATGGATGAGGCCTCAACGGCCATGCTCGTGCCGACCAACCGGTTCGAGGTGCTGGAATGCCGCGCCGCCGAAGCCGCCGTGGAAGCAGGCGAACTGGACGGTCCGGGCGCGCGCGACGGCGCGCTCGACGTGCTCGCCCAGCATGTGATGGGCCGGGCCTGTGGCGAGGGTTTCCGGCTGGATGAGCTTTATGACGAGGTGAGAAGCGCGGCGCCCTATCGATCTCTCAGCTATGAGGACTTCGAACGCATCGTCGATTTCGTTGCGACCGGCGGCTATGCGCTGAAAACCTATGACCGCTTCCACCGCATCGTGCGCAGCCGTGACGGAGTCTGGAAAGCACGCAACCGGACACTCGCCCAACAGCACCGCATGAATGTCGGCGCGATCGTCGAGGCGAACACGCTGAGCGTGCGCCTGGCGAGTTTCGCCAGCAAGCGCCCTCCTCCCCCGCCCGCGGGGGAGGTGCCCAGCGGGGGCGGAGGGGGAAGCGGCAAGAAAGATCGCGGCGGGGGCTTCCCCCCTCCGTCAGCCACTGGCGCGGCTGCCACCTCCCCCGTAAGCGGGGGAGGAGAACGACGTGCCATAAGACCCGGACGCAAGCTCGGCGAGATCGAGGAATACTTCATCGAGACCCTGACCCCGGGCGACACGTTTCTGTTTGCCGGACAGGTGCTGCGCTACCTCACCATCGACGAGACGAGCGTGCTCTGCCAGCCGACCTCCGATCCCGAGCCCGCCATCCCCTACTATGCCGGGGGCAAGTTTCCGCTCTCGACCTTCCTCGCCGCGCGCGTGCGCCAGATGATCCATGACCCGAAACAGTGGCCGCACCTGCCCGACCAGGTGCGCGAATGGATCGAGATCCAGAAGCTGAAATCGGCCATCCCGCCGCCGGACCATTTGCTGGTGGAGTGCTTCCCGCGCGCCGAGCGCC
>CAZXWB010000501.1:0-1501 GCA_964644395.1 uncultured Hyphomonadaceae bacterium
GAGGGGAGTGTGGGATAGGCGGTTCGGCCGGTCTGCGCTATCCTGGCGTCATGAAACATATCGAACTGAACGTCTCAGACGAAGTCTATGCCAGCCTCGAAGCCATGGCGGCGGAGACCGGACGCCCACTTGCGGAACTGGCGGCTGAGCAATTGGAAGACGCGCTGGGACCCGAACTTCCGCCACTGACGCCGGAGCAAGAGGCTGCGATACGCGAGGGCCTTGAGCAGGCGCACCGGGGTGAAACCGTTCCGCATGATCAGGTGGTGAAGGAGATCATGGGTCTGTTTGACGAATGATCCCCGTCGAGTGGTCGAACCGTGCGAGACGGGATCTGGCCGATCACGTGAAATGGCTGATGCGACAGGACCGCGCTGCCGCCCGTCAAATGGCCGTCGACGTTCTGGAGGCCGCAAATTCACTGGCTCGCTACCCGGGCAAGGGGCGGAAGGGACGATTTGAGGGGGTGAGGGAACTCAGCGTGCCGAAATGGTGCAAGGTTGTTTTCGTTGAAGAGGACGTCACAAAGATCACGATTGTGGCCATCATCGACACGCGCATGAAGCCGCCGGACAAGTTTTAAGCCGCCCCTTAACTACACACATCCCCGCCGCCGAGATCAAAGTGAAAATGATCCTTGTGCGCGGCGTTGTAGTCGGGGCCGAGCACGATGGAGAAGATGCGGCAGGACTGGTCGCGGACTTCCTCGAGGAACTCGCCCTCCGGCGTCGGCGTGCCCCAATGCTTGTCGAGCGTGATCAGGCGACCATCGGCGAGCCGGAAGCCCATGACGTCGACGGCGTTGGCCGTGGCATGCTCGCTCCAACGCCCTGAAGTGCGCCCATACATGCGCCGGCAGGAGAAAGAGCCATAGGTCTCGATCTTCGTCACCGGGCTGCCGAGGATCTCGATCGAGAGCGGCCCGGCGATCTGGCGCTCCCAGATCGCGAGCGCCGCCGTCAGCGGGCAGGTCATCTGCAGCGTGGCGGAGTAAGGCACCATGGAGCGGTTGAGCGTGGCGGCGCCGTAGAAGCCGCAATTCTCACCCGGCTCGGAGTCCTCAAGCCGCGTGTACTGGATGCCGGCCTCGTCGAGCACGGCGAAGCAGGACTTCTCATCGCCCTGCAGGTCCATGATCTTGAAATAGGTCGCCGCGCCCACGGGGTGACGGATGGAGAGGTCACGCATCGGATTGTGCTGCGGCGGGGCGTAGTGGTCAAAGGTCCAGATGGTGGCCGAGCTGGCGGCGAAGGCGGTGAAGAGATAGGCGATGAGCTTGATACGCCGCGGAATGCGCCGCGCACGCTTGCGGCCCTTCCGGGACCGCTTCTCGGATTCCGCCACATGGTCTGTCATCGCCTTCCCATTTGCGAAGTGCCGGCCTTGCAGTCCAGACCTGTTCATCAGCCCGACTCTGTTTAATAGCATAATGTTGAGGAGGACTGCGCATGAGTGACGAGACGCTCGACCACGAACCGGGCCGGATGATCGAGGAGCCGCT